>JBMYTY010000152.1:0-5020 GCA_049604855.1 Gammaproteobacteria bacterium
ATGGCGGAGCAGATCGAGGGACTGCGCCAATGGGCGCGGGGGCGCACTGTCCCCGCCGATTGACCGGAGTCTCGCGAGAGGGCGCTGGCCGGTAGAGGGGCGCGCTACGTGGTCAGGGTGTCAGAAATACCGGTTGCGGGGTCCAGTGGCCACTCTCAGCCCGTTTCATGCGCAGGTGTCCGAACTTCGCGGAAAACCGCACCCGGGTGTCGATACCGTCAACCATCGCTCTGAAGCGGGGCTTGAGGTCCTCGTTGTCGAGCTCGACCCCTGAGTTGCCCACGATGAGCTGGGGTGGGCGGGTGCCCCCGAATTCCAGGGACTGAAAAGCATGCAGGTGGCTGGCCAATATCGCGTCCACCTTGGCGGGCAGTCCTTCGGGATGGGCGGCACGCACGGCATCCTGCATGACCGCGTTCATCCCCTTTTTGACGCTGGGTGGGTTCTCGCCGGGGCAGTCGCAGAGCGCGTTGATGCCCCAGAACGGCCGGTGGGTGAGGATCCAGCCGGTTTCGTCATCGGGGATCAGGTCCGTCATGGTCTTGGCCTGACGCGTGTACTCGTCGACGAATTGGTATTCCTTCTTCCAGCCATACTTGTCTTCGTAGGCATCGCACGCGTTGTTATCGTCGAGGATGACCATATTCATGCCGCCAAGCTTGACGGCGTAGGGCTTGGGAAACTCGATGGCATTGTCGCAGGCGCGTTGGCGCGTGCCGAGCACCGGCGAATGCGGGTCGAGCAGGTAGAAGTAACCGCTGCCCGCGCGCGAGCACAATTCGTGGTTGCCGCGCAGAGTGACCCATGGGGTGGTGGACAACAGGCCCTGCGCGGGTTCGAAAAACTCGCTGCGCCAGGAGAGCCAGTTGTCGCCGTACGGCGGGGGCGGCGTCTGCCGGACCGGCGTGAACCCGGCGTAATCCGGTGGGGAATCGGGACAGCCGTCGTAGGCATAGACCTTGTCCGGGTTGGGGTTGGGCGTGCCCCTGTATATGTAATCGCCCAGGTGAACGGTGACGTCCGGCGCGGATTCGGCCGTGCGGGTGATCAGTTCGGCGAAAGGCCAGGACTGAGGATCGGCGCAGTCCTGGTCAGGGAGCCCTCGGCAGCCCGTATCACCGATAATCGCGAGGTCGGATACCGCTGAGGGCGCCATGCCCGTGGGCAGGGTGTGCGGCCCCAGGGTCACGCGCGCACCCCACGGAACCGCGGCCTCGCATACCGTGATCTTTTCGAATCCGACGCCCAGTGGTTTCACGCGCGTTTTGGTCGACACGCGCGCCCCGTCCACGATGAGGTTCGGACATGCTGTTCCCGTCGGCAGGACGATGCGTGCGAGCAGTCGGGTTTTGCCCTCGTTATCCGGGGCCACCAACACCATCCGCGCCAGGGAATGATCCTGTTCCCGGGCCGGCGCAAGGGCCAGGCCAATACCCGTCAGGGTGAGAAGAAACAGCGCAATGACGACAAGCGACAGCATGGCTTGGCCGCCTTGGCCGCCTTGGCCGCCTGAGAGCGTGCTGAAGGGGGAGCGGTTTGAACAATGAGGGTTGCGTGCGTGGGCGATCATCTTGGCCTCCTTGTCGATGGGGTGGTCCTGCCGGATTCGACTCGATGAACCCGAATCAGTTTAGGCAAGGTCGTCAGTCGCTGTACATCTTGATGCCTCCGCCGGGCTCCATGGCGGGGCTGTCGTGATCTGCGCGGGCGCCGCACGTGGCTTACCTTGGCCGCGAGTGCGCCGGATTCAGTCCACGGGTTCCGGTGGCGCGAGCAGCCCCTCGTTTCGAAGGGTGGTGTCGATTTCACCGAGCACCCGCTCCACCGGGTAGTCGTCCAGACAGGCGCTGCGGCGGCTGTTCTCGCAACCCGCCTGGCCGCAGGGAACGCACGGCCTTTGATCCTGGATGATCACGTGTCGGCCCACACGTTGAATCCCATGATCGGCGGGGTAGGGGGTGTCGCCACCCAGCCAGCCGTTCGGCCACGGGCCCCAATCCCATCCACCGCTGGGGCCGAACAGCGTGACCACCGGTGTATCCAGAGCGGCGGCCATGTGCATGGGCGCGCTGTCCACGCCGACGAAGATCTTCGCCCGATCGATGGCGGCCGCCGTGTCCAGAAGCCCGAGGCTGACGCGATGCAAGGCGATGGGTGTGCTTCGGGTGCGCGACAGAATGTCATCCACATGGTCTTGTTCACCGGGGTCGGGTGACCCGGTTACGACCACCTGGAATCCGCGTGAGGCCAGATGATCCATGACCTTTGCCATGCCGGCCGGGGTCCAGCACTTGAACAACCATCGTGCGCCGGGGTGAACGGTGGCGATCGGCGTCCCAGGCGTCATTCCCCGCTCCACGAGCAGCCGTTCCAGGCGAGCACGGGTCTCGGGTGGGTAGCTCAACTCCACGCGGGGCACCGGAACGGTGCCAGGGGGAAGCAGGTCAAGATTGCGCGCCACGGTGTGAATCCGTCCCTGGCGAGGCGTGACCGGGTGGCTGAGCAGGGCCCGGCGCCACCGGGGGCCATCCTCGTCGGCAATCCCGATCCGGGTTGGCGCACCGGAAAGGCGCGCCGTGATGATGCCCCGGTCACCTTCCGTGGTGGTGATGGCCAGATCAAACCGTCGGCGGCGCAGTGCCCGGAAGAATATCCACTGCCGTTGCAGGAAGGATCCACGCGACTCGTCGGGTTCGCGTTCGGGAAAGGTAAGCACCTCATCGACGCCCGGGTGGTAGCGCAGCATGGATTCCGTTCCCTTCTTTACGAGGGCGGTGATGCGGGGGCGTTCGGGGCGTCGGCGCAGGCTGGCGATCAACGGCCCGGTCAACAGCACATCGCCAATATGGCGTGACTTGATGACCAGGATGCGCTGGAACGGTCCGGATCCGCCCATGGGGACGGGCGCATCGTCCGGGGAAGAGCTATTCGGTTGCACGGGGTTCACCCCCAGAGGTCACCGCGTCCACTGGTCAGGTCGCGGATGCGGATCATGCCCTCGAGACCCTGTTCCAGCATGTAGGCAAGCGGTGTCTTGCCGCCGAAGTTTCTCAGGGGATTGTGGATCCAGGAGTCGCAGGCACCCTGGGTGTGGGGCAAAACATGCTGCAAAGACGAGGCAATACCCAGGATGGTGCGCACACGGGCGTCGATCTCCTCGCCCTCGGGCAGGGGCATGCCGTTGCGGAACGCGATGATCCCGCCGGGCGCGGCCTCGCTGTCCAGGCCCAGGAGCGCCAGTTGCTGCTCAGCGGGAAGGCCCCAGTCGTCGAGGACTTCCACGACGGCGAAGGTCAGCGAGATTCGGGGATTGCTGTTACCGGCGATGGGCATGGGAATGGGATCGGGTGTGGATTCGGGCCGGGGGCGGCTGGCGCGGTGTCGAACAACTCGTGGTGTGTAACTGCCCACGGTTGCGGCGGCGCGCAGCATAACGGATTCCTTACATGGGACCCAAGGCAGTGGGCCGTGTACCGCCGCGCAGGCTCCTGGCCGGGGAAGCGGGACCGCGTGCTATCCTCCCGCGCCTCTTTCGACCCGTCGGTAGCTGCGTGCGCCGACCATGGCAGGGCGCTTGTGAGGCTCATCGTTCCCCCCTTCGAATCCGCGTCGGTTCTGATTGCCGGCGATGTCATGCTGGACCGTTACTGGACCGGCCCCAGTTCCCGCATTTCGCCCGAGGCCCCCGTTCCGGTGGTTCATGTCCGGGACGAGGAGCAGCGTCCCGGTGGCGCGGGGAACGTGGCCTTGAACATTGCCGCCCTCGGGGCCTCGGCCACCGTGCTGGGACTGACGGGTCGGGATCGTGAGGCGGACGAACTGGAACGAATCCTGGCCGAGGCCGATGTGGATTGTGCCTTCGAGCGGATCGGCGGCTGCAGCACCGTCACCAAGCTCCGGGTCATGAGCCGGAATCAGCAGTTGATCCGCCTGGACTTCGAGGATCGTTTCCCGCCCGGTGCCGCCGATGGAATCGGTGCCCGCCTGGAGGGCCTGGTGCGCGGAGCGGGCGCGGTGGTGCTGTCGGATTACGGCAAGGGGACCTTGAGTCAGGTCCAGGATCTGATCGGCCGCTGTCGGGCCGCGGATGTCCCCGTGCTGGTCGATCCCAAGGGGACTGACTTCGAGCGCTACCGGGGCGCGACCCTGATTACCCCCAACCGTTCCGAGTTCGAGGCCGTTGTGGGGTGTTGCGCTGATGAACGGGACCTGGTGGAGCGGGGGACCCGATTGCTCGAGTCCCTCGACCTGAGCGCGCTTCTCGTAACGCGCAGTGAGCAGGGGATGACCCTGCTGCGCCAAGGCCACGAACCGCTGCATCTGCCGACGCGCGCTCAGGAGGTTTTCGACGTGACCGGTGCCGGTGACACGGTCATTGCCGTGCTTGCGTCCGCATTGGCCGCCGGCCTTGATCTGGCGCAGGCCACGGGGCTTTCCAATGTGGCCGCCGGGGTCGTAGTGGGCAAGCTGGGCACATCGACCGTGAGTACCACGGAATTGCACCGGGCACTGCACGACCCCCGTGGCGAAGGGTTCGGGGTGGTCGGCGAGGACGAGTTGCGGGCCTGCCTTGAGCAGGCGCGGGCACGCGGCGAGTCCATCGTCATGACGAACGGCTGTTTCGATATTCTTCACGCCGGACACGTGGCCTACCTCGAACAGGCCCGTGCCCTGGGCGATCGACTGGTGGTGGCCGTGAACACCGATGAATCCGTACGCCGTCTCGACAAGGGAGAGGGCCGCCCCGTGAACGCGCTTGCGCACCGCATGGACGTGCTTGCGGCGCTGAAATCCGTCGATTGGGTGGTGCCCTTCGCGGAGGATACCCCTGAGCGACTGATCTGCCGCATGCTCCCTGAAGTCCTCGTCAAGGGGGGCGATTATCGACCGGAGGACATAGCCGGTGGAGGCTGTGTCCGCGCCAACGGTGGGCGTGTGGAGGTGCTCAGTTTCGTGGATGGCTGTTCCACTACGGGCATCATAGAAGCCATTAGAAACTCCGAAATCTCTGACCCGGGTT
>JBMYTY010000153.1:0-4983 GCA_049604855.1 Gammaproteobacteria bacterium
CCATGGCCTTGGATGATCCCCGCGGAATGGATGCGCGGGGGAATGGATGCGCGGGGACGGTTGCGGGATGGTCAGTCGTTGGTCAGGGGAGGGGCCGCCAGGCGGCGCGCGCGCAGGGCGAGAAGCGCGGGCCCCATGAGTGCGAGGGGGGCGGGGGCGGGAATCGAAGTGCCGCTGAAGCTCAGGCCGGTCATGTCTTCGATCCAGTCGATATAGGAGGACACCCGCGTGGAGCCCTGATAGTCACCATAGTCCGCGTTGGTGTCGCCATCGAAGCTGCCGATGAACGAGTGCACCCCGGCCAGGTACTCGGTACCGGCGATGTCTATGAACTGACCACCACTATCACCGGGGGCGATCAGGTACTCGTAGGTCAGTGCCGTGGATGATCCCCAGACGTTGTCGGCGGGGTTGGTCGGGTTGTCGAAATCGGAGAGGAGCAGATCGCCGTTGTAAATCAGGTCGATGACGTTGTTGCCCGCCCGTTTCGTGCCGGAGCCCACCGTGTCTCCGGTCAGGCCGGTGCCGGTTCGCCCGAAGCCCACGGAGGTGCTGATCTCGAACAATTCATCGCTGCCGGTATAGAGGGTGCTGATCGTAGCGCCGGTCACGTCGGCGTTGAGTTCGACCAGGCCGATGTCATGGCCCGAGAGCAGCGAGCTTTCGTTGAAATCGTCGTGATAGAGCCACTGCGTGGCGGCGTAGGAGGAGCCCCCTACGCTGAAGTTGATGTTGTTGGTGCTGGCGTGATCCACGCAGTGTGCGGCGGTCAGAACCCAGCGTGATGATATGAGCGTGCCCGAGCAGCGTGACGTGCCCACGCCGGAGATCCCGATCAACATGTCGCCCACCCCGGAGTAGAGGCTGTCGGCGGCCAGGCTCTGATACAGGGCGTCGCTGGTGTCATGGCGTATCACACCGGCCTGTGCGCTGTGCACCAGAGACCAGAGGGTGAGGGCCGTGATGCAACGAAGCGCAAACCGTGTGGCGAGGGCGTGCATGAGGGAACGTGCGTGCGGGCGGACCGTGGCCCCCGATTCCTTGAGGTGCGTTTTCATCCTGAAAGACCTTTATGAAATGAACTGAGTGGGAGGTGGACCTTGTCCACCGGGCGCGTAGGCGCTTTATACGCGGTGTTTCCTTGGAATTTTGTGACGCGGTTCACACTTTCGTGAAGCCTTGTCGTTGGGCCGTCCAAAGTGGACGGATAGCTTGAATACTAACAGTAAACCCTTTTTCAGTTAAGGGTTTTTACTGATGTCGAGCAGCTCGATCCAGTGCACGACCGGGCGCTTGCTTCCGCCCTCGAGATGCAATTGACAGCCGATGTTCGCGGTGGCGATGACTTCCGGGTCTCCCTCAGCCAGTGCATCGAGCTTGTTGCGGCGCAATTGCCCGGACAGTTCGGCTTGCAGCAGCGAGTAGGTGCCGGCCGATCCACAACAAAGATGGGCATCGGCAACCTGCGTCAACTCGAAACCCGTGTCGCGCAGGATGGATTCCACAAGGCCGGACAGTTGCTGGCCATGCTGCAGGGTGCAGGGGGCATGGAAGGCAATGCGTCGACCGCTGCCGATATCGCCCAGGGGGGCGAGGTCCTCATCGCGCAGAATCTCGCCCAGGTCGCGGGTCATCTCCACGATCCGCCTGGCGCGCTCGGCGTAGTCCGGATCATCGGCGAGCAGGTGGTCATAGTCCTTGACCATCTGTCCGCAGCCGCTGGCCGTCATGACCAGGGCTTCCGCACCGCTCTCCACCAGAGGCCACCAGGCATCGATGTTGGCTCTCGCCATGCGGCGAGCCCCATCGCCGTCACTCATGTGGTGGTTCGCGGCGCCACAGCAGCCCGCCGACGCGGCTTCGATCAGGGTGATGCCCAGGGTGTCCAACACGCGTGCGCCGGCCGCGTTGGTCAACGGCGCGGCGCTGGATTGGGCGCAACCCGCGAGGGCAATCATGGTTCGGGGGTGGCGGCGATCCGGTCGCGCTCCCGATGGTCTCGGTAAGGGAATCTTGTCCTGGATCGATACGGGCAGAATCGGGCGAACCAGCCGCCCCAGGCGCAGCAGCGGGCCAAAGCGTCGCGGATAGGGCAGAACGGCAAGCAGCAGGCGACGTTTCAGCTGTTCGGCGAACCCCCGCCCGACCTGTTTCTCGACCACGTCACGGCCAATATCCAGCAAGCGTCCGTAGCGGACGCCCGACGGGCAGGTGGTCTCGCAGGAGCGGCAGGTGAGACAGCGGTCCAGATGGTTTTGCACCGTGGCGCTTGCGGGCAAGCCTTCGAGAACCTGTTTGATCTGGTAGATGCGCCCTCTCGGTCCGTCCAGTTCGTCACCCAGCAGTTGGTAGGTGGGACAGGTGGCCGTGCAAAACCCACAGTGGACACAGGCGCGCAGAATGTCGTCGGCCAATCGGCCTTCCGGAGTTTCTTTGATGAACGGTGCGAGTTGGGTCTGCATGGCGCGATGGTGGTCATTGTCAGGCGCCGGTGCAACGTTAACGACCCCTACCCCGGATGATGGAACTCGGACAGACTGGGCGCGTCATGTTTCCCTTTCTCCTGTCCCGTTTGCTGAGCGCGATCGTCGTGGTTCTCGGGGTCGTGCTGCTGGTCGCCAGCCTGATCCACTGGGTGCCCGGTGACCCCGTCGATGTCATGCTCGGCGAGAGCGCTCATGCGGCGGACCGCGCGGCCCTGCGCGATGCGCTGGGTCTCAATCGGCCCGTCTGGTCGCAGGTCGGCTCTTACCTGGGCGGTGTGCTGAGCGGGGATCTGGGACATTCACTCATGAGCCAGCGTCCGGTGACCGAGCTGATGTCGGAGCGAATTCCCGCATCGGCTTTGCTTGCCGGGGTGGCCTTGCTCGTGGGGCTGGTGATCGCCGTGCCCCTGGGCGTGTTGGCGGCCATGCGCCCGCGCGGTGGCTGGGATCAGGGGGCCATGGGATTCGCCCTGCTTGGCGCGTCGGTGCCCAATTTTGCCCTCGGTCCCATCCTGATCCTGATCTTTTCTCTCTGGTTGGGCTGGTTTCCGATCGGCGGAGATCAGGGCGCGGGGTCCCTGGTGTTGCCCGCGGTGACTCTGGGTACCGCCATGGCGGCTGTTCTATCGCGCATGGTGCGGGGGACGCTGCTGGATGTGCTCGGCGAGGACTACGTCAGAACGGCCCGGGCGAAGGGCCTGAGTGCGATGCGCGTGATCGTGGGCCATGGGCTGCGCAATGCCCTGTTGCCGGTTATCACCCTGCTGGGCCTGCAACTGGGCACCCTGCTCGGGGGGGCGGTGATCACCGAGGCCGTGTTCTCCTGGCCGGGCTTGGGGCAGTTGTTGATCGAAGCCATTCAAGGGCGGGACTACCCGGTGGTGCAGGGTTGTGTGTTGGTGATCGCCCTGATCTACGTGACCGTCAACGTACTCACCGACCTGGTCTATGCCTGGGTCGACCCGCGCATACGCCTGGGGTCGGGCTGATGGGTGCGGGCTGATGGGGCTGGTGATCGCGTGGGTCGTCGTTGCCCTTTGGGTGGGCTTGGCCCTGTTTGGGCCGCTCCTGCCGCTGGAGCCCAATGCCATGGACCTCGAACGTATTCTGAGTCCACCGTCGGCGCGGCAATGGTTGGGTTACGACGATCTGGGCAGGGCGGTGATGGACCGTATGGTAGTGGGGGCACGGACCTCGTTTCTGGTTTCCGTGGCCGTGGTGTCGATCTGCGCCGTGGTGGGTACCGTCGTCGGGACGATATCCGGGTATTACGGCGGCCTGGCCGATCGGGTCCTGGTCCATGTGTTCGATGTGTTTCTCGCGTTTCCGGGAATCCTGCTGGCCATCGCCATGGCCGCCGTCCTGGGACCGGGGATCGCCAATGTCGTGATCGCCCTCAGCGTCATGGGATGGGTGGGATTCGCCCGACTGGCGCGGGCCCAGGTCTTGAGCCTCAAGCATCGCGATCATGTGCTGGCCGCGCGCGCCCTGGGAACCTCCGACCTCGGTATCGTCCGCCGTCACCTCGTGCCGCTGATCGCGGCTCCCTTGATCGTGGAGGCCACGTTTGGGCTGGCCGCGGTGATGGTGGCCGAGGCGGGATTGTCCTTTCTTGGTCTGGGAGTGCAGCCGCCCGAGCCGTCCTGGGGGACCCTGATACGTGATGGTGCGGCGTACATGCTCGTCGCTCCGCACATGTTGATCGTACCGGTCAGCGGCCTGGCGGCGGTGGTCCTGGCGGTCAATATCCTGGGTGACCGGGTGCGTGACCGTCTCGACGTCCGCGCATCACGCTGAGCGATTGCACCGAGGGGTGTTGAGGCGTCAGTCGCTGCTTTTCAGTTCCGCGCAGTAGGCGTCGAAATAGGGGGAGACTTTCATTCCCGCAACCCAGGGATGGGTCGTGATGGTGCCCTTCTGAAACAGGCTGTCTGAAGTGGATACAACGGCATCGGTAATGGGGCCGGGGCCCGCGGCGCAGAGAGTGCGGTGGTCCGGGTGCTGCTGCTTGACCGCGTCGATGATGGTGCGCGGGTCGGGTGGGAGTTCGAAATAGATATCGTCCGATGACGGGGCGGCAGCCGCGCTCACCGTCTCCGCGGCGTGAACCCACCCGGAGACGCATAGACAGACCAAGACAATGGTGAGGCGTGTCATACCGGTACCGCGCGTATGTGGGTGGTGGTGGTGGTGGTGGGACATCGGCGGAGAGCTTAATGCGCAATCGCCGCGCTCCGCCAGCGTGCGGCCCGTGAATACTCCGATGATCCGGGAGTGCACGGAAAATGGCCGTGCGGCGAGCAGACATGAAAAAGCCGGGCCACAGTTGTGGTCCGGCCATCAAGGGCGTTCCAGCCGCGGGTCCGCGGGGACTGACATGGTCTCCGGATGCTTCCGTGAACCTGGTTACATGGACCAGGCCGAGCCATGGATTTAGTGGTTTGCGCTTGCGGTGTTCCCGATTGCGCTGATCCGGAGATCTCGATAAATCGGGGAG
>JBMYTY010000154.1:0-4983 GCA_049604855.1 Gammaproteobacteria bacterium
CGTCTGGTCCAGGTGGCGACCAGTGAGGTCAAGAAGGAGGAGGTGGTGGGAGCGGCCGCGGCTGATTCCGTGGAGGTGGCTGCCGCCAAGACCGATCGGGCCCTGGCCCGTACCCAGGAGGCTTTTGCCTTGTCCGGGGCCGCCAGCCTGGGTATTGGTTGGCAGGCGTTCCATCCAGACCCCAGTGCCTGGGTCACCAAGGTATTTGGTTTGTTGGTCAGTTTGTTCGCGGTATCCCTGGGAGCGCCGTTCTGGTTCAACGTGCTCCGCAATCTGGTCAATCTGCGTGCGACGGGTATGCCACAGCCCACCGGGGCTTCCGCGACGACAGGTCCGGGCACCCCGGACGGAAGCAAAAAGTAATGCAGTCGTGATTTCCGGGGTGGGGTGATCATTTTTCAGATGCCCCCGCCGACCGCGGTTAAGTCCGTTGGGCGCGGAGCCCGCCGCTGGGTCCCCGCGCCCGGAAGAATGGCCTTCACTGAACGTCGGGTACCCACGCGTTCGGCACACAAAGTAATCCGCATCAGGTTTTCCCCAAAGGCGGCGGTTTTTAGGCGAGATCGGGTGAACCGCTCCCCCCGGCCCGACTAGACTGGTAGGCAAACAAGGCAGCCGGTGGCGGAGCGCATGCACGGAGTTTCTCAGCGCCGCCCCATGGCTGAGAGCACGCCAGTTCATGTCACCCCAAGTGATCAATTCCGCACTTATCGATTCCCGGCCTCCGTCGAGTGAAGCCGCGCCCGGTTGTGCCGCTCCCACGGCGATGCCCGGCGGGGCTGGTGCGCGTGGCTGAGCGCACCGAATCAAGTGCCGCCGGTCGCGAAGAAGCGCGGCTCCAGGACCAGACGAAGCGTTTGGGGGCGCTGATCGCGAGTACCTCGGACTGGATCTGGGAGGTGGATGCCCAGGGGCACTACACCTACGTCTCCGAACGGGTTCGCGATGTGCTGGGTTACGAACCGGCATGGCTGCTGGGCAAGACCCCGTTTGACATCATGCCGTCGGCCGAGGCGCAGGATGTGGCGCGCCTGTTCGCCGATCTGGTGGGCAAGCGCGCACCCTTCCGAGATCTGGAGAACCTATGCCTGCATGCCGATGGAGGCACGCGCGTGATGTCCACTTCCGGCGTGCCCATCCTGGATGACGACGGCGCACTGCTCGGATACCTGGGAGCGGATCGGGACATTACCGAGGTGCGCCGGGCCAGTGAGCGCATCCAGGAAGGCGAGGCGCGTCTGCGCGCCATATTCGACAACGCCAATGTGGGCATCATGCTGCTCACCGGCTACCGGATGCTGGAAGCGGCCAACGTTCGGCTGGCGGAGATCTTCGGTTACGACTCGCCCGAGCAGATGTATGGCATCAGCATGCTCGAGTTGCATCTGAGCGAGGCACGCTTTCGGGAGTTTGGGGAGAAGTACTACGAGCCACTGCGCCAGCGCGAGCAGATTCACGTCGAGTACCAGCTCAAACGCCGCAATGGCCGGGCAGTCTGGTGCCTGCTGTCGGGGGCGGCCCTGGACGAAGCAAAGCCGGCCGATCTGTCCCGTGGGGTGATATGGACGGTGGATGACATCACCCGCCGCAAGGCGAAAGAGGCCCAGCTCGAATGGGCCAACCGGGATCTTGCCGAGGAGCATGCCCTGTTCACCACCGGACCGACCATGGTGTTTCGCTGGGGACCCGAGGCCGGTTACCCGGTGCGTTATTGCTCCGCGAATACCGGGGAACTGCTCGGTGTGACCGCCGATGAGCTGGTCTCGGGCCGACAGGCCTTCATGGATCTTGTGCATCCGGATGACCGGGGTCGGGTGGCCGGGGCCATGGAACAGGCAGCGACCCAGGGTGAGGAGCGACTGGAAATCGAGTATCGCCTGGGGGATGCCCGCGGGGGCTGGCGGTATTTCATCGCGGTGATCAATCTGCGTCGGGGCCCGGGAGGCGCGTTACTGGTCTACCACGGTTACCTGGTGGACATTACCGAGCGGCGCCGCAAACAGGCCGAGCTGCGCATGCTCATCGACGCGATTCCCGACCTGATCTTTTTCAAGGACGCGACAGGGTGTTACGTGGACTGTAACGAGGCCTTTACGCAATTCATCGGGCGCGACCGGACGGAGATCGTGGGTTTCGATGATTTCGCGTTCTTCGACCGGGAAGTGGCCGAGTTCTTCCGCGGTCAGGACCGCATGATGCTCGAATCCGGGGAGGCGCGGCGTAACGAGGAATGGGTCGATTATCCTGATGGCCGACGCTACCTTCTGGACACCCTCAAGCTCCCGTACAAGACGCGTGACGGCGATACCCTGGGGGTGCTCGGAATCAGCCGCGACATCACCCGCCAGCGCGAGCGGGAGAATGACCTGGAGCGTGCGGAGCGCCTGGCGGGCATGGGCAGCGGATACCTGGACCTGCGCACCGGCGAGAGTGTCTGGTCGGATAATCTCTTCGCCCTGCTCGGTCTCGATCCGGCGGTGGACCGTCCGGGGATCGAGACGCTACTGAGTCGGGTCAAGCCCTCCCATCGCGATGAACTCGAGCGAACGTGGCGCGATTTGGTCGACCGTGAGGTGGAGCTCTGGGAAGGTGAGTTCCCGGTCGAATTACCCGGCGGTGGCGAGCGGTGGATCCGATCCCAGCGAACCCTGGTCCGCGATCAGAAGGGCCAACCATTGCGCGTGGATGGGGTCGCCCTGGACGTTTCCGCGCAGCGGCGCGCGCAGCAGGCCCTGCGTGACAGCGAGGCGCGCTATCGCTCCATTTTCGAATCCGGGCGCCAGCCCATGTTGTTGCTCGGCGTGGACGGTACGCTGAACCAGGTGAATCCCGCCGCCTGCGATTTTCTGGGCTATCCGGAGCAGGCGGCGCTGATCGGTGCCCAGCCTCAATCGCTCTCGCCACCCGTGCAGCCGGATGGTGAAGACAGCGTTGACAAGGGCGAGCGACTGATCGCGGAGGCATTCAGCCAGGGCTATCGCCGCTTCGAGTGGGTGCATCGTCACCGTGACGGTCACGAATTGCCGGTCGAGGTAACCCTGTCTCGCGTCCAGTTGCGGGACGAGTACGGCCTGCTGGCGACCTGGTATGACCTCAGTGATCGTCGCCGCGCCGAGGCACTGGAGGAGCGCGGCCGGGCCGTATTCGACAACACCGCCGAGGGGATCATTATCACCGACGCGGACAACCGTATTCAGGCGGTGAACCCGGCATTCACCGCGATCACCGGCTATACACCCGAGGAGGTGTTGGGCAAGCCGCCCAAACTGCTCCAATCGGGCAAACAGGGGCGTGAGTTCTACGGCGCGATGTGGGCGGCGATCAAGCGTAGCGGTCGGTGGAGCGGGGAAATCTGGAACCGGCGCAAGAACGGCGAGCTGTATGTCGAATGGCTGAGCATCAGCACCATCCGCGATGAACGGGGCCGGATCGAGCAGCACATCGGGGTATTCGGTGATATCACCCAGACCCGCCGTTCCGAGGAGGAGATCGAGCACCTCACTCACTATGACCTGGTCACCGGTCTGCCCAACGCCGTGCTCATGCGCGCGCGTCTGGAGCAATTGTTCTCCGAGGCGGGTTCCGATCGAAAAGTGGCGGCGTTCTGCGTCAATCTGGATGGCTTCCGCCGGGTGGTTTCTCGCTATGGCCACGAGCGTACCGACGCGGTGCTCAAGGCAGTTGCGGACACCGTGCTGGTCCCCAAGCCCGAGCGGGCCAATGCCACGCGCCTGGGGGCGGACAGCTTCCTGGTGGCCATGGCGGTGCGGGATCAGGAGGCCGTGTTGGGTGAAGCGCGGCGTATCCAGCGACGCATGCTCAGCGCGCTGCGGGTGGAGGGGGTCGGGCCGTTAAGCCTGTCCTGCTGCGTGGGTATCGCGCTCTATCCCTCTGATGCCGGGACGCCGGGTGCCCTGATCGGCAATGCGGAAGTGGCCCTGCAAGCCGCGAAGAACCAGGGACCGGGGTCGCTGGCCTACTACCAGGCCCATATGACCGAGGAGGCGGCGCGCCGTCTGGAAACCGAGCAGGCCCTGCGGGGTGCACTGGAGGACGATCAGTTCGAGTTGTTTTTCCAACCCAAGGTTGATCTGGCCGCCGCCGCCATCCATTCCGCCGAGGCATTGATCCGTTGGCGGCGGCCCGACGGAACGCTCGCCCTGCCCGCGGAGTTTCTGCCGGTTATCGATGCCACGGACATGGTGGATGCACTCGGGGAATGGGTGGTGCGGCGGGCCGTGGAGACCCTGGCCCGATGGCGCGACCGGGGGCTGCCTCCGATCCAGCTCAGCATCAACGCATCCGGGGTCACGGTGACTTCCGGGCACCTGGCCGATTTCATCGGACGGGCCTTGCGGGAACAGGGTGTGGCGGCGGAGCGGTTGCAGGTCGAGTTGCTTGAAAACGTGCTGATCGATGATCCGGAGCAAGCGGGCCGGGAGCTCAAGCGCCTGCATGACATGGGGGTCAGCATCGCCCTGGACGATTTCGGCACGGGCTACAGCTCCCTGGGATATCTCAAGCGCTTTCCCTTCGATGCCCTCAAGATCGACCAGGCTTTCGTCCGCGATCTGACGGACGATGCGGGGGACCGGGCCATCGTCCACTCAACGGTGTCCATGGCCCACAACCTGGGCCTGGAAGCGATTGCCGAGGGTGTGGAGACCGATGCGCAGCTCAGCCATCTGATGGCGCTGGGTTGTGACAGTGTTCAGGGATTCCGCTTCGGAAAACCCATGCCCGAAGCCGCGTTCGTCGCGGAGTTGGAGCGACCGGGCTCCGGTCTCATTCCGCGTGAACTGCGCGAATGGATCACCCGCGGCGTCCTGGTCGCGGAGTCTGATCCCGGCATGCGCGCGGATCTGAAGACCCTGCTGACGAGGCTCGGCTGGTATGTGTTTCCTGCGTCCTCGACCGACGAGGCCCTCGCGTTGCTCGCCGAGAAGCCGGTCAAGGTGGTCATCGCCGGTCATGCGCCCCCTG
>JBMYTY010000155.1:0-4950 GCA_049604855.1 Gammaproteobacteria bacterium
AAGGTGTCGGCGTTGGCGATGCCGGAGGCGACACCGAGAACGATGGCGGCAGCGGCGGAAGTCAGGATGTGAGTGGTTCGCGTCATTGATGTTCTCCCTGGAGGAAACAGCGGGGTAGTAAAGGCGGGTGAGATTTTGACCGGTGGTCCGGGAATCGTTTTCGATGCCGATGGCATCTGGCCGGGGGCGTGCGTTCGGTTCCTTGCTTCGGAGTCCCTATTCCGACTCCTTCGGCGCGGAATACCGAGGAGCTTAGCACCGAAAGCGGGGGCTTCGGCAACCGGGTAATTGCCCGAACGAGGATGAAGTCGAAAAACTCACGCCCCCGCCATCCTAACCAGTGTTCAGCGCCCGCTGTTGTTAATGTTTTTACACATCGTGGCGATGCGGAGCACCGGATTGACGTCGCGTCCGGGGGCAGGCCGCGCTCGCGTGGTGGGCTCAGGCGGTTAGGGGTTTGATGAAGACCTTCGAGTTGCGCTGGTAGTTGTACATGGCTTGGCGTTTTACCGGCAGATCGGTCAACCGACCGGGGACGAATCCCCGTTCGCGGAACCAGTGGGCCGTCTTTGTGGTGAGCACGGCCAGTGACGAAACGTTGCGTTCCCGCGCGCGCCGTTCGATGAACTCCAGAAGGTCATCGCCGCGCCCCCCGGTGCGGTAATCGGGGTGAATGGCGACGCAGGCCAACTCCGCCATGTCCGCGCCGATATCGTGCAGCGCCGCGCAACCGGCGATCAGTCCGTCGCGGTCGAGCACGGCGAAATCGTCGATCTCCAATTCGATCTGCTCCCGCGATCGCCGGACGAGTACCCCGTCGTCCTCCAGGGGGGCGATCAATGCCAGAATCCCGGCCACGTCCTCAATCGTGGCAGGCCGGATCTCCTCGTACTGCTCGGAGGTGACCAGGGTGCCGATGCCATCCCGGGTGAACAGCTCCAGCATCAGGGCACCATCGGTGTGATGATCGAGCAGGTGCGCACGGCGCACGCCGTTCCGGCAGGCGTGGATGGCGGCGAACAGGCTGTGCCCCAGAGGCGCCTGGGGATGAAGCGTTTTCAGCAGGGAGCTGGCCTCTCTGGGGGTCAGACAGGACGACGACGGGGTATCGGACTCAGAAAGAGTGTGCGTTTCCGTCAGTAGCAACAGCTTGTCGGCGGCCAGGGCCGAGGCAGCGGCCACGGCGACATCCTCGGCGGAGAGGTTGAATATCTCACCGGTGGGCGAAAAGCCCAGGGGTGAGAGGAGAACTATGTCGCCGGCATCCAGGCGCTGTCCGATCCCTTCCGCGTCGACCCGTCTCACCTCACCGGTATGCATGAAATCCTGTCCATCGACGACACCGAGAGGCCGCGCGGTGACGAAGTTGCCGGAGGCGACCCTTATGCGCGCCCCGCCCATGGGTGAGTTGGCGACGCCCATGGACAGCATGGCTTCAATCTCCACCCGCAGCCGCCCGGCGGCCTCCTTGGCGGCCTCCAGGCCCAGGTCATCGGTGACGCGAAGGCCGTCGGCATAGGCGCTGTCGCCCCCCTGGGCGGAGACCAGTTCCTCGATCTGGGGACGCGCACCGTGTACCAGGACCACGCGCACACCGAGGCTGTTGAGCAGGGCCACATCGTGGAGGGTGGATTGGAACACCGTGCTCGACACCGCCTCGCCACCGAACTGGATCACGAATGTCCGGTTGCGGTGTGCATGGATATAGGGCGCCGATTGGCGGAACCATTGAATGAAGGATGAGCCGGAATCGTCCACGGCGGCGGGGTGTCTGGGTTGGGGAGTGTTGATTATGACGGGGATTGGCGTCGCGATGCAGGCCGCGATTGGAATTCAGCGCAGGCAGAATCGCTCGATGAGCCGCGTCAGGGTGTCCAGGGTCGGGGCAATCCGGTCCAGTGCCAGATGTTCGTTGGGTTGGTGCGCACAGCCGATGTCACCCGGGCCCAGAATGACCGTGTCGATGCCCAGGGCTGTGTAAAACGGCCCTTCCGTGGCAAAGGCCACGGCTTGGGCCTCATGGCCGAGTATGTCCTCGCAGGCGCGAACGATGGGGGCGTCCGCCGGGGTTTCGAAGGCTTCTACGCCTCCAAACAGCGCGCTCCATTCGATGCCGAGCCCGGAATTCGACAGGACGGTGTTGACGCGCTCGCGGAACCCCGCGCGCAGTTCGTCCAAGGGCATGCCGGGAAGGAAACGCATGTCGAAGGTCAGTTCGCATTCAGGACAGATCCGGTTGGGGTTGTCACCGCCCTGAATCCGGCCCAGGTTGAGGGTGGGCACCGGTACGGTGAACGCTCCGTTGCGATAACGCCCCTGCATCTCCGCGCGCCATGCCAGCAGGGCCGCCATGGCCTTTTGCATGCCCTCCAGGGCGCTGTTGCCCAGGGACGGATCACTGGAGTGACCGGAGCGACCGATCAGTCTCAGGGATTCCATGAGAATGCCTTTGTGCATGCGCACGGGGCGCAGGCTGGTGGGTTCGCCGATGATGCAGACCGCGCCCTCAGGCAGCGCGAGCTGATCCAGGGCGCGTCCCCCGGACATGGAACTTTCCTCGTCCGCCGTGGCGACCAGGGTGATGGGGGCGCGCAGACGGCTGGGATGGAACTGACGGCTGGCCTCGATGGCGATGGCGAGAAAGCCTTTCATGTCGGAGATGCCCAGGCCATGGAGGGCGCCGTTCCGTTCAACCAGTTCAAAGGGATCGCTGTCCCAACGCCCGGCGTCGTAGGGCACGGTGTCGGTATGCCCGGATAGGATCAGGCCACCGCTGCCGTCGGGGGTTTCCGGTTTCAGGGTGGCGACAAGGTTGGCCTTGGCCGGTTCCCCGTCGAGTCGTTGGGTCTCGACTTCGAACCCCAGGTCATCCAACCAGGGCAGCATGTGCTGGACCAGGTCCAGATTGCCCTGGTCGAATTCGGGCGAGACGGAGCTGACCGACGGGATCGCGACCAGCTCGCGCATCATGTCCATGAGAGGCGGTGTGTTCATGGGCGCCGATTGTGGGGCCGCTCCGGACGGGGCGGCAAGCGGGATGCCCGCTGCGCGGCCGTTACTTCTTCTTGGGCATGTACAGGTCCGTGATCGTGCCCTCGAAGGCCTCCGCGGCCATGGCCACCGTTTCCGACAATGTCGGGTGAGGATGGATGCTGAGTCCGATGTCCTCGGCATCGCAGCCCATTTCGATGGCGACGACCACTTCGGCGATCAGGTCTCCGGCGTTGGGACCGACGATGCCTGCTCCGATCACGCGCTTGCTGTCCTCGTCGAAGATCAGCTTGGTCAAACCCTCCGAGCGTCCCAGGGAAAGGGAGCGGCCACTGGCGGCCCAGGGGAAGGCGCCGACACCGTAGTTGATGCCCTTTTCCTTCGCCTCGGGCTCGGATACACCCACCCAGGCCACTTCCGGGTCCGTATACGCCACGGAAGGAATGACCGAAGCGTCGAAGCCGCTTTTCTCGCCCGCGCAGACTTCCGCCGCCACCTTGCCCTCATGAACGGCCTTGTGGGCGAGCATGGGCTGCCCGACGATGTCGCCGATGGCGAAGATGTGGCCGACATTGGTGCGCATCTGGCTGTCGACATTGATGAAACCGCGTTCGCCCACCTGCACGCCGGCCTGCTCGCAGCCGATACGGGTGCCGTTGGGGGTACGACCGACGGCCACGAGCACCTTGTCGAATCGCCGCGGCTCTTCCGGGGCCTTGGCACCGGAGAAGTGCACCCAGAGGCCGTCGTCCCGGGCCTCGATGCGATCAACCGAGGTCTTCAGCCAGATATCGGCGTACTGCTTGCGAATGCGATTGAACAGGGGGCGCACGAGCTGGGGGTCGCAGCCGGGGATGATCTGGTCCTGCAATTCAACAATGGACACCTCGGACCCGAACTCGTGGTACACGGTCGCCATTTCCAGGCCGATGATGCCTCCACCCACCACCAGAAAACGTCCGGGCACGGCGTCCAGGGCCAGGGCGCCTGTGGAGTGGATCAGGCGCGGGTCATCCCAGGGCCATCCGGGAATCTTCACGGGCTCAGAGCCCGCCGCGATGATGGCGTTCTGAAAATGAACCCGGGTGTGGCCATCGGGCCCCTCGACCTCTATTTCATGGGCGGAGCGGAAGCGGCCGTAGCCGTTGACCACCTGAACCTTGCGTTGTTTGGCCAGCTGCTTGAGGCCTCCGGTGAGTTTGCCCACCACCGACTCCTTCCAGGAGCGCAGCTTGTCGATGTCGATACCCGGTGCGGCAAACTCGATCCCGAACTCGCTCATCTCGCGGGATTCGGAGATGACCTTGGCTGCGTGCAGCAGAGCCTTGGAGGGAATGCAGCCGACATTCAGACAGACCCCGCCCAGGGTATCGAAGCGTTCGATCATCACCGTCTTCAGTCCCAGGTCCGCCGCGCGGAAGGCGGCGGTGTAGCCGCCCGGGCCCGATCCCAACACCACCACGTCGCAATGCAAGCCGTCCCCCTCCGTGGGCGCGGCCGGGGTGTGAGCGGGTGCTGCCCGGGTGGATCCCGGCTCGGCCGCGGACGGGGCAGCCGCCGCTTCGTCCGCCAGGACCAGGCTCAGGATCACATCGCCCTCGGAGACGCTGTCGCCCACCTTCACCTTGATGGCCTGCACCGTCCCTGCCCGGGTGGCGGGTACGTCCATGGCCGCCTTGTCCGATTCCAGGGTGATCAGCGGCGCATCGACGGCTATGGCATCGCCCGCGGCCACGTGGACCTCAATGATCTCCACACTGGAGAAATCGCCGATGTTGGGGACTTTGACTTCGATGACTGTGCTCATGGATCCATTGGTGTGGTGGTGCGTCGCATGCAATGCGACCCGGGGAGGAGGAGGGGCGGATTCAATGGTCAATATTGAACCGCACGTTGGCGGGCAGTATAGCGGCCAGCTTCAGGTGCGGCCTCCATGCGAGGCGTTCCATGGGGGATAGA
>JBMYTY010000156.1:0-4931 GCA_049604855.1 Gammaproteobacteria bacterium
CTCATGACCCGGCAGGGCATGCTGACCCGGCCCTCAACACTCGACGATCTGTTGAGCCCGGATCTCCTGCCCGATGGGAGCGCCACGGCATGAGCAGGCGTCGCGCAATCGCGGGGCTGGTGCTGGCCCTCATCGTCCTGCTCCCCGGCATGGGGTTTGCCGATGACATCACCCTGGGCATCTACGCCTACCGGCCCAAGGCGGTGATGCTCACCCGTTATGAACCCCTGGCCAGGTATCTGGACACGGGCCTCGGCCCCGACGTGGATGTACACCTCGAGATCCTGGAGCTGTCGGAGCTCGAAGCCGCCATCCAGAACAACCGCATCGACCTGGTGTTCACCAACCCGCGCCATTACATCCTCCTGCGCAACAGCCATACCCTGAGCGGCGCCATCGCGACGCTCAACAAGCTCGGCTTCGACGGGGGCGCCACCTCCAGCCTGGGTGGCGTGATCCTGACCCAGGCCGGACGCTCCGATATCGCGTCCCTGGACGACATACGGGGTCTGAAGGTGGCCACCGCGAACTCCCGACACATGGGCGGCTACCAGTGCCAGGCCTACGAACTCATGCAGGCCGGTGTGTCCCTGGCGGAGGAGAACGAAATCATCGAGACCGGACGGCACGATGACACGGTACGTGCCGTATTGGCGGGCGACGCGGATGTGGGTCTGGTGCGCACCGAGATTCTCGAGGACATGGCCCGCGAAGGAGCGCTGGATCTGGATCGCATCCGTGTCATCAACCCCCAGTCCCTGCGGGACTACCCCTTTGTCAGCTCGACCCGCCTCTATCCGGAATGGCCGATGGTGGCCCTCCCCCACCTGGCCCCTGACATCGCCCGCCGTGTCAGCGCCCTGCTGTTGAGCCTGGAGCCGGACCACGAAGCCGCACGCGCGGCGGGGATCGCGGGCTTCGTCCCGCCCGCGGACTACCTGGCGGTGGAGACCATCGCGCGGGCACTTCGCCTCGCGCCCTACGACCACGTACCCGAAGTCCCGCTCATCGAGATCTGGCACCAGAACAAGGCCACGCTCACGCTGAGCGCCTTATCGATCATCCTGATCACCCTGCTCCTGATACTGCTCTCGCGGCGCAACCTGCGCCTACGTGAGCTGCTGGTCGAGCACAAAAAACGCGAGCGCGCCAGTCAACTGATCAGCGACGTCTCCGCCTTGATGCTCAACGCCGGAGCGGATCGGGCCGATCAGGCCCTGGACTCGGTGCTGGAACTGGCGGGGCTCTTCATGGGCGCCGACCGGGCCTACCTGTTCAGCAGCGACCGGACCCACTGCGACAATACCCACGAATGGCGGGCGCGGGACGTTGAGTCACTGATGGAGCGCAACCAACACCTGCCCCTGGAGTCCGCTCCCTGGTGGTGGGACGGACTCGACCAGATCGGTTCCGTGATTGTTGACGACATCCGCGCGCTGCCCGCGGAGGCGGCGCGCGAACGGGCACTGCTGAGCGAACGCGGGATCCGCGCCGTGGCGGGCATCGCCCTGCGCATGGACGGGCGGGTCAGCGGTTTCATCGGATTCGATTCGGTCCATGGCCCCCGGGATTGGTCCGACCGTGATGTGGGCCTGCTCACCCTACTGGCGCAACTGGTAGCGGGCGCGCAGCGCCGCTGGGACGCCGAGCGGGCACGCGCGGAGGGCGAAAGTTATTTCCGCACCCTTTTCGAAAGCAGCGCCGATGGCATCGCCATCGCCGACACCGAGAGCATGACCGTCGTCCAGGCGAACCCGCGCATGCACGAGATGCTCGGCTATCCGGACGAGGCCCTGATCGGCCAACCGGTCAGTGCCCTACACCCGGAATCCGCATGGGAGGAGGTACAGCGGTATTTCGCCGCGCAACTGCGCGGCGAGTTCACCCTCGCCCCCGCCATGCCCATCCGCTATCACCATGGCGGCACGGGCTACGCCGACATCAGCACGGGCCCGTTCGAGATCAAGGGCCGGATGCACATGATCGGCCATTTCAGGGACGTCACTGAGCGCCTGCAAGCCGATGAACGGATGCGCATGCTGGAGTTCGCCCTGGATCACACCGCCGAGGCGACCTACCTGGCCGATGCGGACGGACGGCTGGAATACACCAACCGGGGTGCCGCGCGCATGCTCGGCTACGCCCGTGACGAGATGCAGGACCTGCACGTGGCCGATGTCGACGCCGATTTCCCGGCGGAACATTGGCCCGGCCACTTCGAAGTCTTACGGCGGGTCGGCTCCATCACCTTCGAGCGTGAACATCGACGCAAGGACGGCTCCACCATCCCGGTGGAGGTGAACGCGAACTACGTCAACTACCAGGGCAGGGACTATGACCTGGGATTCGCCCGCGACATCACACAGCGCAAGGAGGCCGAACAGGCGATCCGGGCCAGCGAGGAGCGACTCGCCCTGGCCGGCAAGGCCGCCTTCGACCTGATCTACGAATGGGACCCGGCGGCATCGACAATCCGCTGGTTCGGCGACATCGACGGCCTGCTTGGCTATCCCCCCGGGGCCATATCCACGGCCTTGGAGCACTGGCTCGATATTCTTCACCCGGATGATCGCCCCGGCTTGGAATCGGCGCTGGTACGCCATCGCACCGGAGATGACCCCATGGATTACACCTACCGAATCCGCACGCACGAGGGTGACTGGAGAGTGTGGAATGACCGGGCCCTGCCCGTGCTCGACGAGGAAGGCCAACCATCGAAGTGGGTGGGTGTGTGCTCGGACATCACGGACAAACACCGATCCCAGGAGCGCTTGCGCCTGGCCGCCAGTGTGTTCACCCATGCCCGCGAGGGCATCTTCGTCACCGATATGGACTCCAACTTCCTCGCGGTGAATAGCGCCTTCGAGACACTGACCGGCTATACCGGCCAGGAAGTCCTGGGGCGGAACGCGCGCCTGCTGCAATCGGGTTTGCACGACAAGGGCTTCTTCCGGGACATGTATGCCGCCCTTGAAGAGGACGGGGTCTGGCAGGGCGAGGTCTGGAACCGGCGCAAGGATGGCGAGCGCTTCGCCGCGTTCATGACCCTGTCCTCGGTGAACGACGAGGACGGTGAGCTCACGCACTACGTGGGCTTGTTCAGCGATATCACCGAGCAGAAAAGCCACGAGGCGCAGCTTGAGCATATCGCCCACCACGATGCCCTCACCGACCTCCCCAACCGGGCCCTGCTCGCCGATCGCCTGTACCAGGCCATGGCCCAGGCGCGGCGGCGGCACCATCACGTGGCGGTCATTTATCTGGACCTGGATGGTTTCAAACAGATCAACGACACCCTGGGTCATGAGGCCGGAGACCTGGTCCTGATCACGCTCGGGAAACGCATGCGCGATGCCCTGCGCGAAACGGATACCGTGGGTCGCCTGGGTGGTGATGAGTTCGTTGCCATCCTGGCCGATCTGGACACCGTGGATGGGACCGTGCCCGTGCTCGAACGCTTGCTCAAGGCCATGAACACCCCGATTCCCATCAATGGATCCGAGCAACGGGTTTCCGCGAGCCTGGGGGTCACCTTCTATCCCCAGGCGGAGGACGTCGATGGTGATCAGCTGCTGCGCCAGGCCGATCAGGCCATGTACCAGGCGAAGACCGAGGGCAAGAACCGCTACCGGATATTCGGCGACGAGGCGGACAGCGCCGTGCGCGGACGCCACACCCTGCTGACCGACCTTCAGAATGCCCTGAAACAGGCTCAGCTGACGGTGTTCTACCAACCGAGGGTGAACATGGCCACCGGGGCAGTGGACGGCGCCGAGGCGCTGGTGCGCTGGAAGCATCCGACTCGGGGTCTTCTGCTCCCGGACCAGTTTCTGCCTTCCCTCAGCAACCAGACCCTGGCGGCGGACCTGGATTGGCAGGTTATGGAAACGGTGTTCCGCCAGGTCGAACTCTGGCGTCATGCGGCTGTGGAGATCCCCATCAGCATCAACGTGGGCTCCGCACTGCTGCAGCGCGAAGACTTTCCGGACCAACTCCGCGCGCGCCTGGAAGCGCATCCGGGTGTTTCGCCCGGGTTGATCGAACTGGAGATCCAGGAGACGCGCGCCCTGGAGGACCTGACCCAGGCGTCCATGATCATCACCCGTTGCAACGAACTGGGCGTCAAGTTCTCCCTGGATGATTTCGGCACCGGGTCTTCATCCCTGGCCTACCTCAAGACCCTTCCGACGGCCTATCTGAAGATTGATACGGGCTTTGTCCGGGACATGCTGACCGACTCAGACGACCTGGCCATCCTGGACGGGGTCATCGCCCTGGCCTCGGCCTTCAGCCGCAAGGCCATCGCGGAGGGCGTGGAACACCTTGAGCAAGGCCGGATGCTGCTGCGCCTGGGCTGCGAACTGGCCCAGGGCTACGCCATTGCGCCGCCCATGCCCGCGGAGGAATTCATCACCTGGCTGCCCCAATGGCGTACACCCGGGCGCTGGCGCGATGTCGGCCCCGTAGAGCGCAATGACATCCCCGTGCTCTTCGCCTCCGTGGCCCACGGCGCCTGGCTGCACGCACTTTCCGAATTCATCGACGGTGAGCGTGACTCGCCCCCCGAATCCGAGGTCCATGCATGCCGGTTCGGGCAGTGGCTCGACGGTGACGCGCAACTACGTTTCGGGGAGCACCCCGAATTCGCGGACTTGCATCACTGCCATGAGCGCATTCACCTATTGGCCGCGCAACGCCTTGAACGCGCGGCGGCCCGCAACGATGGCAACACCGAAAGCGACGCCGAAGCCGAAACGGAAGCGGAAGCGGACGCCCGGCACGCGGAAGCCCTGCTCGCCGAACACGAACGTTTGCTGAACCTTCTGGACGGTCTGATCAACGACCAGGGAAGCTCTGAATGAGTCTGACGCGAGCGGTCGCCAGTTTCCACGCATCGATTCGTAGGCTGGATAAGCCGTAGGCGCATCCGG
>JBMYTY010000157.1:0-4893 GCA_049604855.1 Gammaproteobacteria bacterium
CAAACCCCCTTTAATCCCCCTCCCCATGGACATCATCTTCCTCAAAGATCTGCGTATCGACGCGACCATCGGCATCTATGCCTGGGAGCGTTGCATCAAGCAGGAGCTGGTCTTCGACCTGGAGATGGGGACGGATATCCGCCCGGCGGCGGCCAGTGATGCCATAGAGGACACGCTGAACTACAAGGCCGTGGCGAAACGGGTTCAGGGCTTCGTGGAAGACAGTTCCTACGAGTTGGTGGAGACCCTGGCGGAAAAGGTCGCGGAGCTGATCCTGACGGAGTTCCCGGTACCCTGGGTGCGCCTGACCCTGAACAAGCAGGGCGCGGTGCGCGGTGCGCGCGACGTGGGCATCATCATCGAACGCTCAGCACCGGGTATCACGCGCTGATGGCCCTGGTGTATGTGAGCATCGGTTCCAACGTGGACCGTGAGCGGCATGTGCGCGCGGCATTGCACGAGTTGGAACGGCGCTTCGGTGCTTTGAATGTCTCTCCGGTGTACGAGACGGAGCCGGTGGGCTTCCAGGGCGATGCGTTTTTCAACCTGGTCGTTGGCTTCCAGGCGGTGGACGAGCCGGACACCCTGATCGAACGTTTCCGCGCCATAGAGGCCGCGAACGGGCGGCTGCGCGGTGGAGAGCGATTCGCGCCACGTAGCCTGGATATCGATCTGCTCCTCTATGACGACCGGGTGGAGGAGCGGGGGCGGGTGCGCCTGCCCCGCGATGAGATCGAACGTTTCGCCTTCGTGTTACGCCCGCTGGTGGATATTGCGCCTGACGGGGTGCACCCGATCAGCGGCGAGCGTTTCGAGAGTATGTGGGGTCGCATGGCCCGGACCGATGCCGGTCGGCCGGGGCTGCTGCGTCAGGTGGCCTTCGAGCGGTAGGCCCAGGCCATCAGTCCCGCGCCCACGAGGATCATGGGCAGGGACAGGATCTGGCCCATGCTCATCCAGTCCAGGGCGATGAAGCCCAGGTGCGCGTCCGGCTCGCGCAGAAACTCCACGCTGAAGCGGAACAGCCCGTAGCCGAGCAGGAACAGGCCGCTCACGGCGCCCGCGGGTCGGGCCTTGGCGGAGAACCACCAGAGGATGATGAACAGGGCCACGCCCTCCAGGGCGAACTCGTAGAGCTGGGAGGGGTGGCGCGGCGCGGCCAGCGGGTCGCGGGGAAAGATCATGGCCCAGGACACGTCGGTCGGTCGGCCCCAGAGTTCCCCGTTGATGAAGTTGCCGATGCGGCCCGCGCCCAGGCCGATGGGGATGAGCGGCACCACGAAGTCGCCCAGGGCCAGGGGTGACTTGCCGTAGCGGTAGGCGAACAGGAACAGGGCGGTGACCACGCCCAGCACGCCACCGTGGAAGGCCATGCCGCCCTCCCAGATGAAGAATATCCGCCAGGGCTCCGCCAGAAACTCGTCCAGGTGATAGAACAGCATGGAGCCCACGCGTCCGCCGACAATCACCCCCAACGCGCACCAGAAGATCAGATTTTCCATCTCTTCGCGGTTCAGCGGGGAGCCCGCGCGCTGCACGCGCCGGGAGCCCAGCCACCAGGCGGCGGCGAAGCCGACCACGTACATCAGCCCGTACCAGCGCAGGTGCAGGGGCCCGATGCTGACGATGATGGGGTCGATTTCGGGATAGCTGATCATGGAATGAGAACGCGGCCGGTGATGGTCTTCAGGTACTCGGTCTCGGCGATGGCCGCATTGATGGGATGGTCGGGGCCCTGGTAGCCGTGCTCGAGGATCTGCAGATTGCGATCCAGGTGGCGGGCGGCCCGGTTCAGGGTGGTCTGCAGGGTGTCGCGGCGCAGGTGATAGGAGCAGGACGAGCTGACGATGATCCCGTCCCTGCCCAGCAGTTGCATGGCGGCCTGGTTGATGCGCCGGTAGGCATTCTCGCCTTCCTTCATGTCTTTTTTACGTTTGATGAAGGCGGGCGGGTCGACCATGACCACATCGAATCGCTCCTCGGCCTCGCGCATGGCCTTGAGGATCTCGAAGGCGTCGCCCTGGGCCACGGCCACCCGCTCGCCCACGCCGTTCGCCTCGGCATTGGTCTCCACCGCGTGCAGGGCCGCCTCGGAGGCATCGACGCAGACCACCTCGGAGGCGCCATTGAGCGCGGCGAGAACGCCAAAACCGCCCGCGAAACTGAACAGGTCCAGCACGCGCCCGTCGCGGGCGTGGCGGGCCGCGCGGCGGCGGTTGTCCCGCTGGTCATAGAACCAGCCGGTCTTCTGTCCCCCGGCGACATCGATGGCGAAGCGGGCGCCGTTTTCCTCGATCCAGACCTCGTCCGCTACTTCGCCAAGGACCTCGGTGTACTGCTCCAGACCCTCGAGATCGCGGAAGCCCCCGTCGTTGCGCAACATGATGCCGGCCGGGTTGATGACCTTCTGTACGGCATCGACGATGGCCTGGAGCATGCGCTCCATGCCCGCCGTGGAGACCTGGATCACCACCACGTCACCGTGCCGGTCGATGACCAGGCCGGGCAGGCCGTCGCCGTCGCCGTGTACCAGGCGATAAAAGGGCGCATCGAACAATCGCTGGCGTAGCGCCAGGGCCACCTTAAGCCGGTGCACCAGGATCGACGGGCCGAAGGGACGATCGGGATCGCGGCTGAGAATGCGTGCGCAGATCAGGGCGCCGGGGTTGGCGTAACCGGTACCGATGAACTTGCCTGAATGGGCCTCGATGCGCACCGCTTGGCCCGCCTCCATGCCTTTCAGGGGGGTGGCGGCGGTGTCGACTTCGTTGCTGAAGATCCAGGCGTGGCCTGAGCGTAGGCGGCGGTCCTCGTTGCGTTTCAGGCGCAACACCGCGAACTCGGGGGTGGGGGAGTCGGTCATGGCAGTGAATTTCTGGTTTGAAGTAACATCCGTCGCCGAAGAGACCCGGTCGTGACCGGTGTAATTGCTTCTTTCGAGAGAGATGGGCTTCGGAGAATGGACGAGCAAGAAAAAAGTTCCGCCGTCGAGGACGGGACACCCGAGCGGGAGCGCACGGGGCGCGGCGGCAAAGGCAAACTGTACCCGGTGAAACGATCATCGGGCGAGATCGAGTACCTGAGCGAAAACGAGATCGCGGCGCTCAACGCGGCCAAGCACGAACGTCACGAGGAGGTCCGCCAGCGGCGCAAGTTCCGCAAACAGCGTGACCATGCCCTCACCGTCGTGGTCGGAGGCCTCGCGGCCCTGGGCTTGTATATCAGTTTTGGCGGCCTATGGGGTGGTTCGTCGAACGCGGGTAATGAGGCGCAGGACGATAACCCGGACGAACAGGGCCACTTGATTGTCTCGGCACCGGCCGCCCGGCTTGATCTCCCCGACGCGGTGCCCCGGGTGGAATCCGCGCCGCCGAACGCGGTCGTGGCCGACACATCGCCACCCGAGGAAGAGTCGGGTGTTTCCGATGCGCCCGGGACTGAAGACTCAGCGGAGGATGCCGGAGCGACATTGGCAATATTGAGCGCCCCCCCGGCGCTGAATAGTCCCGTGGAGCGTTCGCCCGTACCGGATGTCCCGCCACCGTTGAGCGCGGTGAAGACCCGCATAAGCGCCTGGGCGCAGGCGTGGTCAATCAAGGAACTGGAGGGCTATTTCGCCAGCTACGCCTCGACGTTCACGCCGCCGGGCGGACTCAGCCTGGAGCAATGGCGGGCGCAACGGACGGAGCGCATCAGGGCACCGGAATGGATCAGCGTTGAGGCCCAGAATGTGCGCGTCGCACCCGGTTCAGAGCCTGGCAGCGCCGTGGCCTTGTTCCGCCAGAGCTACCTCTCGCCCGGCTACTCGGACACCGAGGACAAGATCATGGACCTGGCGATCGAGGACGGTCAGTGGCGCATCACCCGTGAGCGGGTGGTCGGCGGCGATTGACCAACGGCTTGCCCCGAGGGCGGGTCCGTCAGCAGCGTGAGCGTGCCCGGGTGATAGCCGCCCGAACCTGTTCCGGTGCCGTGCCCCCGAGGTGGTTGCGGGCGGCGACGGAGCCCTCCAGCGTGAGGACTTCGTAGACATCGTGCTCGATCATGCTGGAAAAGGCCTGTAATTCGCCCAGATCCAGCTCGCTCAGGTCGCGCCCGCTACGCACCCCCAGGGCCACGGCGCGGCCCACCACCTCGTGGGCATCGCGGAAGGGCAGGCCCTTGCGTACCAGGTAGTCCGCCAGGTCCGTGGCGGTGGCGTAACCCTTCAGTGCGGCATTGCGGGTGTTGTCCCGCTTCACCTCCAGGTTGGGCACCATGTCGGCAAAGGCGCGCAGGCTGTCGCGTACGGTGTCCACGGTGTCAAACAGCGGCTCCTTGTCCTCCTGATTGTCCTTGTTATAGGCCAGGGGCTGGGATTTCATCAGGGTGAGCAAGGCCATCAAATGACCGTTCACCCGGGCCACCTTGCCGCGCACCAGCTCGGGCACGTCCGGGTTTTTCTTCTGCGGCATGATCGAGCTGCCCGTGCAGTAGCGGTCGGGCAGGCTGATGAAGTCGAACTGGGCCGAGGTCCATATGATCAGCTCCTCCGCCATGCGCGACAGGTGGGTCATGAGCAGGGCGGCGAAGGAGGTGAATTCGATGGCGAAGTCCCGGTCGCTCACCGAGTCCAGAGAGTTCTCGGTGGGGGCGTCAAAGCCCAGCAGCTCGGCGGTGATGGTCCGATCGATGGGGAATGTGGTGCCCGCCATGGCGGCGGAGCCCAGGGGCATCTGGTTGACGCGCTTGCGGCAGTCGGCGAGGCGCGCCCGGTCGCGCACGAGCATCTCGAACCAGGCCAGCATGTGGTGACCGAAGGTGATGGGTTGGGCCACCTGCAGGTGGGTGAAGCCGGGCATGATGGTGTCGGCCTCGCGTTCGGCGAGGGTCAACAGGCCGGACTGGAAACCC
>JBMYTY010000158.1:0-4869 GCA_049604855.1 Gammaproteobacteria bacterium
TGCTTGTCCTTGAGGGTCGAATTCTCCGCTTCCAGTCGATTGCGTTCCCGGATCAGTTCGTCCAGGCGCAGACGCAACTTCTCCAGGTTCAGCTCGACTTGTGTGGAAGCGTTCCCGGTGCTCATGGCGGGGCACTATAGATGGCGCCGCGTGCGGGGGTCAACGCGCTACGGCGCGGCGCGGAACGCCTATCCGCGCACGGCTTCCCGCGCTGTTCCGTGATGCGGTTTTTGGCCGCCGGAGCCGGTGTTAGGATGCAGCGCCCGCCGAGGTGAATGATGGCCCATCAGCACGTCCCCGAAGAGACCGGTTCCGATTCCGGTGTTCCCGATTTCCAGACCCTTGATGCTCTGCTCGTGGAGGTGTCCGCCCCCTTGGGCGCGGCGGAGAGCCACGGCGTGTTGTGCGGCATGATCTGCGCGGCCCGTTCCGTCCATCGCGATGCCTGGGTCGAACAGGTGTTCGGCGGACATGACGCCATCAGCGCCGGTTGTCCCCACTGCGAAGCCCCGTTGACGCGCCTGTTCGATTGGACCCGCGACGCCCTGGCGTCCGAGGAGATGACCTTCCAGTTGTATTTGCCCGACGACGATACGGATCTGGACGAAAGGCTTCATCACGTTTCCCATTGGTGCCAGGGCTTCCTGGTGGGCGTGGGGCTTGGTGGAGCGGACCAGTCCGCGATGCCCGAGGATAGCGCCGAGATCCTGCGCGATGTCGCGGCCATTTCGCGTGCCCGTGCCGAGGGATTGGAGGGCGAGGACGACGAGCAGGACTTCATGGAAATCGTCGAGTACCTTCGCACGGCTGTGCTGCTGGTCGGCGAAGAGCTTCAGTCCTTGCGCCCGCGCAAGGTCCACTGAGCGGTTTTCCCGCAAGACGCCTCCCGGTACCCCCCCTCTAACGCCCCGTCCATCACGCCCATGAACATCAAAGCCAAGGACTTCGCCCGTCGCCGTAAACAACTGATGCGCATGATCGACAGCGGAGGGGTGGCGATTCTGCCGGCCGCGCCGGAGCGGATCCGAAACCGTGACGTGCACTATCCCTACCGGCCGGACAGCGATTTCTATTACCTGACCGGTTTTGCCGAGCCCGAATCGGTGGCGGTGCTTGCGCCGGGGCGGGAACACGGCGAGTTCATCCTGTTCTGCCGGGAGCGTGACCCGGAGCGGGAGACCTGGGACGGCAAACGCGCGGGCCAGGAGGGCGCCGTCAACGAGTACGGGGCCGATGATTCCTTCCCCATCGATGACATCGACGAGATCCTGCCCGGCATCCTGGAGCGTCGGGACAAGGTCTATTACACCTTTGGCGCCTATCCCGAGTTCGACAACCAGCTGATGGGTTGGGTGAACACCCTGCGCCAGCGCTCCCGTGCCGGTGCCCGGGCCCCATCGGAGTTCGTGGCGCTTGAACACCTGTTGCACGAGATGCGCCTGTTCAAGAGTGCGGCCGAGGCTCGGGTGATGCGCCATTCCGCGAAGATCGCCGTCGCCGCCCACGAACGCGCCCTGGCGGCCTGCAAGCCGGGCATGGGCGAGTGGGAGATGGAGGCGGAGTTTCTGTACCACTTCCGGTCCGAGGGTGCGGAGCCGTCTTACCCCTCCATCGTCGGGGGTGGGGAGAATGGCTGTGTCCTGCACTACATCGAGAACGGCAGTGTCCTGCGTGACGGGGACCTGCTGCTGATCGACGCCGGGGCGGAGTACGACTACTACGCCTCGGATATCACGCGGACCTTCCCGGTCAACGGGCGGTTCAGCAAGGCCCAGAAGGCGGTCTACGAGGTCGTGCTCGAGGCCCAGCAGGCGGCCATCGAGCAGGTGCGCCCCGGGCGTCATTGGGACGATCCCCACCGCGCGGCGGTGCGCGTGCTCACCGAGGGCATGGTGGAGCTGGGCATCCTCAAGGGCGATGTGGATGAACTGATCGAAAACGAGGGCTACCGCCGCTTCTACATGCACCGCACCGGCCACTGGTTGGGCATGGATGTGCACGACGTGGGCGATTACAAGGTGGATGACCAGTGGCGGGAGCTGGAGCCGGGTATGGCCCTGACCGTGGAGCCGGGCCTGTACATCCCCGCGGGCAGCAAGGGCGTGCCCAAGAAGTATTGGGGTATCGGAATCCGCATCGAGGATGACGTGTTGGTCACGAAAGACGGTCACGAGGTACTAACCGGGGGGCTGGCCAAGAGCGTGGCCGAAATCGAAGCCCTGATGTCGGCCTGATCGCCATGACCCCGGAGTTCGATGTCGCGGTGATCGGTGGCGGCCTGGCGGGAGCGAGCCTGGCCTGTGCCCTTGAAGGGCGGGGTTGGAAGACTGCCCTGGTGGAGCTTCACGCCCCGGATTCCGAAACACGGCCCGGCTTCGATGATCGGGGCATTGCCCTGTCAGAGGGCTCGCGGCGGATCTTCGAGTCCATCGGTATCTGGCCTCACATCGCCCACGAGGTGGAGTCCATACGCCACATCCATGTTTCCGATCGTGGCGGATTCGGCTTCACGCGCATGGATGCCGCCTCCGAGGGGCTGCCCGCGCTGGGTTACGTGGCGCCGGCCCGGGTGCTGAGCGCGGCCATGGTCAAGGCGCTGGAGCCTCTGCGCGATACCACGGTGATCGCACCGGCCAGGCTGGCCGACATCCGCGTTGGTGCCGAAGCCGTGGACCTGTTCTGCCAGAAGGGCGATGAACCGGGCAATGACCCGTCCGCCGATTCGGACGGCAAAGGCATCGAGCTGCGTGCCCGCCTGGTGGTGGCGGCCGATGGCGCATTTTCGACGGTACGTGCCCGGCTGGGGGTGGGTATCCACACCCGCCCTTACGGGCAACACGCGGTGGTGGCCAACGTGGTTCCCGGCAAGGCCCATGGCGGCGTCGCCTATGAGCGCTTCACGGACACCGGCCCCCTGGCTCTCCTGCCGCTGACCGAAGGCCGCTGTGCCGTGGTCTGGTCGGTGTTGGACACGGAGGTGGAAAAGACCCTGGCCCTGACGGACGAGGAATTCCTTGCCGGACTGCAGGAGCGTTTTGGCTGGCGCCTGGGCCGCTTCCGCAAAGTCGGACGCCGTCAGTCCTTCCCCCTGCGATTGATGGAGGCCGATGAGCAGGTCCGGCCGCGTATCGCCATCCTCGGGAACGCGGCTCACGCGCTGCATCCCATCGGCGGGCAGGGGTTCAACCTGGGACTGCGCGACGTGGCCGCCCTCGCCGATGTGATTGGCGACGGGGCCTGCGCCGATCCGGGGGGGCTCGAGGTGTTGGAACGTTTTCAACAGGCGCGCCGCGCGGACCTGCGCAAGGTGACTGGTTTCACTCACGGCCTTGCGCGTTTGTTCAGCAACAGGACGCCGGGTCCGCGGCTTGGGCGGAATCTCGGGCTTTTCGCATTGGACCTACTGCCCGCGGCCCGTTCCCTGCTCGTGCGCCACGCCGCGGGCGTGGCCGGTGATCTGCCCCGTGCGGCCCTGGGCCGTGGCGCGGTGGGCAATAGCCGTGGCGCGGTGGGCAATAGCCGTGGAGCGACGGCCAATAGCCGTGGAGCGGTAGCCGATGGCGGTGGGCCCGGCGTCGCGGGGAAAGCAACGGAGAAGTATTCGTGACCAGTGCCGATAGCGTCCCATCCTCTGACATCGATTTCGATGTCACCATCGCCGGAGGCGGCATGGTCGGCTCCGCTCTCGCCTGTGCCCTGGCCCGGGAGGGCTTCCAGGTGGCCCTGGTGGAGGGGCGGGTGCCCGGGGAATTGCCCGAGGGCAGTCCGGCGGACCTGCGCGTCTCGGCCATCTCCCCGGCGTCGCGACGTTTGTTCACGCGCCTGGGGGCGTGGGATGGAATGGTTGCCCGTCGGGTGACGCCCTACGAGGCCATGGAGGTGTGGGACGAGGGCGGCGCCGGTTCGATTCGCTTCGACAGCGCGGAGCTGGGCGAACCAACCCTGGGACACATCGTTGAAAACCGGGTGGTTCAACTGGCTCTTCTCGACAGGGCGCGGGCCCTGGACGGTGTGCGACTGTTCACCCCCGGCCGGGTTGCCGGTTTCGAGAATGGGGCGGATCACAGTCTGGTTCGCCTCGATGACGGCGGCGTGCATCGCACCCGGGTGTTGGTCGCCGCCGATGGCCGCGATTCGAAACTGCGTGCATGGGCGGGGATCGGGACCCGGGGTTGGGACTATGACCAGCATGCCGTGGTAGCCACGGTGGCCTGCGAACGTGGACACGGCAATACCGCCTGGCAACGCTTCCTGCCCGACGGGCCCCTGGCCTTTCTTCCGCTCTGGGACGGGCGCTGTTCCATCGTCTGGTCGACCGCCCCGGATCATGCGGATGAGTTGCTCGCGATGGATCCCGACAAGTTTCGCCTGGAGCTGGGCCGCGCCTTCGATTTCCGCTTGGGTGAGGTCAGTGACATCGGCCCGCGCGCCGCGTTTCCGCTGCGTTATCTGCACGCGGAACGTTATGTGGCCGGACGCACGGTACTGGTCGGCGATGCGGCCCATGGCGTACATCCTCTGGCGGGGCAGGGGGTCAATCTGGGGCTGCTCGATGTGGCCGCGCTTGCCGAGGTCATGTCCCGGGCGCGGAAGCGCGGCGTGGACATCGGCGATCCCCGCGTGCTCGCGCGCTACGGCCGCTGGCGGCGGGGACACAATATGGCCATGGGCTTGGCCTTCGACGGATTCAAGCGCTTGTTCGGCAGTCGGCTTGTGCCCCTGCGTGTCGCACGCAACATCGGCCTGGGCTTGGCGGGACGCTTTGCGTCGGCCCGCCAGCGGTTCATGCGCACGGCCATGGGGCTGGACCCGGACCTTCCCCCGCTGGCGCGACCCTGAGGCCGTTCCCTCCCGGGGGGTTCCCGCGCG
>JBMYTY010000159.1:0-4868 GCA_049604855.1 Gammaproteobacteria bacterium
CAGGTCATGATCGGGATGCTCTTGGCCGACGGTCAAATCGATGACGAAGAGGTGAAAATGCTCCAGGCTCACTACCGGGAGATCACCGGCACGGAGTTGCCGGAGGACGAGATCCTTGCCCGGTTCCTCCATGACACCACCACGGTCAGCACCCTGGATTCGGGAACGAACCGTTCCCAGGCCTCCATGGGCGACGCGCCGGTCCGCTGGGTGAGCTATCTGGTGGGCCTGGGCGTGATCGTTCTCGTGGTGGCGTGGTGGCAGGGGCGTGTTCCAGACCTGGAGACGCCGTTTGCAACTTCGGAGACCGTGGAGTCCGCGTCGACGACTACCGACGCGAGCAAGCCGCCTGAAACCGCGAGCGGTTCCAACCCGGAGGCGCCCGCGCCCTACGTTCCCCCGGCACCGTTGGCATCGGGTGAGGCGGGCGTTGGAGCCGAGGGGGTGTCCACGGGCCTGACTTCGGAGGAAATGGCGGTGTCGCGGCCGGGTGAGTCGGCCGGGAGCACCTCCTCCCCGGCTGAACCGGTCACCAGATCCGCGAATACACCGGCGGAGCGGGATTCGGACGGTGATACCTCCGGGCAGCGGGACAGCGGTATTTCCGCCGAAGCGGCAGGCGAAGCTTCTGACACTGTGCTCGTCGAGCGGGCGCCTCGGTCCGATGTTTCAGCAGACGAGGCGTCGCCGACTGAATCACTTACCGGGAGCGACCCGGGCGCAGCCGCGTCGGAATCGACATCCACCGATGGCCCCGCGACGCCGGAGGCGGCGACGTCGGTTTCGACAGCCAGCTCGGTATCCGCTCCATCTTCAACCCAGGCGGCCCCCGGTGCCGGAAGCACGCCCGCGAATCTCGAAATCGGTGATGTCGGGCGGGATCGACTCACCTTGCGATTCGACGGTGACTGCTGGACCTCGGTGGTGGATGGAGCGGATCGACGTCTGATCTACCGCTTGATCAAGGGTGGGTCGGTTATCGAGGTCAAGGGGGATGCGCCGTTCCGGGTTACCCTCGGGAATTCGGATGCGGTTGCGGTTGCGCTCAACGGCGAGGATTTTGATCACACGCCCTTCTCGCGCGCGAACATCGCCCGGTTCACCGTGGGTGGTCCACGTTAGATTCCCGCTAGCGCTGCCCAGCGCGCCAAGTCCCTCGCACCCCCCTTTTAATTCAACATTTCCACGTTTCCACGTCGTTCGGACCTGAACGCGTCATTGCACCCCACGGAAACGTGAACGGTTACCAAGGCCCATGGCCCAGCACATTCAATCGATTCGAGGCTTTAACGACATCACCCCGGAGCAGGGGCTGCGCTGGCGTCAGTTGGAGCAGGCCTGTCTCGCGGTCTTCGACGCGTATGGTTATCAGCAGATTCGTCTTCCCATTCTCGAGAAGACGGAGTTGTTCAAGCGTTCGATTGGTGAGGTCACGGATATCGTCGAAAAGGAGATGTACACCTTCGAGGATCGTAACGGTGACAGTCTGACCCTGCGTCCCGAGGGCACCGCATCCTGCGTGCGCGCGGCGATGCAGAACGGGCTCATTCCGAACCAGGTGCATCGTCTCTGGTACGCGGGCCCGATGTTCCGCCACGAGCGCCCGCAACGCGGGCGATATCGCCAGTTTCATCAGGCAGGCGTCGAGGTCTATGGTCTCGATGGCCCTGACGTGGACGCCGAAGTCATCCTCATGGGGGCCCGCCTGTGGCGGGTGCTGGGCATCGATGACGTAGAGCTACAGCTCAATTCCCTGGGTACCGCTGAGTCACGAGCCAGCTATCGTGAGCGCCTCGTCGAGTACCTCCGCGATCACCGTGACCGCCTGGATGAAGACAGTCTGCGCCGCCTGGAGACCAATCCATTAAGGGTGCTGGACAGCAAGAATCCGGACCTCGCGTCGCTTATCGAGGGTGCTCCCGTGCTTCTGGATTTCCTCGATGAACCATCGAGGGAACACTTCGAAGGCGTCCAGGCGCGACTGGAGGCCGCCGGTCTGAGCGCGCGTATCAACCCCCGCCTGGTGCGCGGTCTCGATTATTACTCGCGTACCGTCTTCGAGTGGGTGACCCATCGACTCGGGGCGCAGGGCACGGTCTGCGCCGGGGGACGCTACGACGGCCTCGTCGAACAGCTCGGCGGACGGGCCACGCCGGCGGTGGGTTTTGCCATGGGGCTGGAGCGTCTGGTCGAACTGATGAACGAATCGGAAACACCGGGACCCGACTACGCCCCGCATGCCTACCTGGTTGCCGTCGGTGAGGCCGTTCAGGTCGAGGCGGCGGCGCTTGCCGAATGGTTGCGTGATCAGGTGCCGGGCTTGCGCCTGGTGCTCAACGGCGGCGGTGGGAGCTTCAAGAGCCAGTTCAAAAAAGCCGATCGCAGTGGCGCGGCCTTGGCCCTGGTTTTGGGTGAGTCCGAACAGGCCGCCGGCACCCTCGGACTCAAGCCGCTACGTGGCGATGGTGAACAGAGCGTTGTCAGCCGGGCGGATGCAGTGCAGGCTTTGGCCCGCCTTGCCGAGGTCTGAGTGGCGGCTGGGCGAATACAGATTGGAAAGAGACCATGACTGAGTTGACGACAGACGAACAACAAGCGGAAGCCCTCAAGGCCTGGTGGCGTGAGAACGGCAAGTCCGTGATCACCGGTGTCGTATTGGGCATCGGCATCATCCTGGGATGGCAGGGGTGGCAGAAATACACCACGCAGCGCTCCGAGGCCGCGTCCATCGCCTTTCAGCAGCTGTTGGTGGCGCTGGATTCGGATGAAGGCGCGGTCGCCCAGGGCGAACGTCTGATCGCTGAATATGACAACACCCCTTACGCAATCATGGCCTCGATGGCTCTGGCCAAGGTGCACATGGGGCAGGGCGAAATGGACAAGGCGATCTCGCGGCTCGAGTGGGCGCGGGACAAGGCCAGTCAGGCAGGCATCGCCGAAATCGCGCGTTTGCGACTGGCCAAAGTGAAACTGGCCAGCGGGGATGCGGATGCCGCTCTCGCCGAGCTCGAGGGCGAGGCACCTGCCGGCATGGAGGGGGCGTACGCCGAGGTGCGCGGTGACGCCTACCGGGCCAAGGGGGATTTTGCCGCCGCCGCGGAAGCCTACGATCAGGCCATCGCGGCCCTCGGCGACGGTAATATCCAGGCGGGCATAATCCGCATCAAGCGTGACGAACTGGGCACGGGCTGAAGTCGACGGGTTTAGGGTAGAGGAACACAACATGATGGCGAAAACCGTACTGCGCGCGCTGACCTTGACGGCGCTGCTTTCCCTGACGGGCGGCTGCAGCTGGCTCTCGGACCTCACCGCTGGTGAGGAGAATGTGGACCCTCCCAAGCCCCTGGAGGAGTTCACCCCGACCTTGTCGATGACCCGGCTCTGGACCGCGCAGGGCGGAGCGGTCGGCGAGTTCGACGTGCCCTTGCGACTGGCCATCGCTGGCAGTCGGGTTTATGTCGCGGGCAGTTCTGGCGAGGTTCGAGCTCTGGATGCGTCGACGGGCGCGCGGATCTGGGAGGCCAACCTGGATGAAACCCTGGTTGGCGGTGTCGCCCACGGGGAAGGGCTGGTCGTGGTCAGCACACGCTCGGCACAGGTCGTTGCGCTCTCCGAGGCGGACGGCAGCGAGGTTTGGCGCCGTCGCCTCAGCGGTCAGGCGAACGCACCGGTAGCGATTTCTGGAAACCGGGTGGTGGCGCGGACCGCCGACGGACACCTCTTCGGATTGGACGTTGCGGACGGTGCGGAGGTCTGGAACTTCGAACGTCGTCTACCGGCCTTGACCCTGCGTGGTACGGGACGTCCGCTCATCACGCGAGGCCTGGCGATCGCGGGCTTCGACAACGGCCGTCTCGTCGTGCTGGGCGCGAACGATGGTCAGGCCGTGTGGGAGCGCACCGTGACCACGCCGCGTGGACGTTCCGAGCTGGAACGCATGGTGGATATCGACGCGGATCCCAAACTGCTTGGGGACAAGGTCTACGTGGTGGCCTTCCAGGGCCGGGTGATGGAGATCAATCTCAGCGATGGTTCGGTGAACTGGGCTCGTGATATGTCCAGCCATGCGGGCCTCGATGTCGGTCCCCGCTTCGTCGCGGTTTCTGATTCCAGCGGGGACCTCTGGTTGCTTGACCGCCAATCCGGACAACCCCTCTGGAAGCAGGATGCCTTGCAAGGCCGGGCGCCCACGGGCCCCGCCGTGGTCGGTAGCCACCTCGTGGTCGCTGATTTTGAGGGTTATCTGCACGTGTTCTCCGTGGAAACGGGTCGCACCGTTGCCCGTGAGCAGGTCGACTCGGGCGGTGTGGCGGTCGCCCCCGTGGTCGATAACGGTGTGGTCTATGTGCTTGGGCGGGGCGGTGTCGTCAGTGCCTACCGCCCCGGTGCCTGATTGAGCGCGATGCTTCCCGTCATCGCCCTGGTTGGGCGGCCCAATGCCGGGAAATCGACGCTCTTCAACCGTCTGACCCGAAGTCGCGACGCCTTGGTCGCGGATCTGCCCGGGCTCACCCGTGACCGGAGATATGGCCTCGGAAGGGTGGGTTCTCGTCCCTACCTGGTGATTGACACCGGAGGCATATCCGGCGCGGAGGAGGGCATTGACCTGGAGATGGCGAACCAGACCCGGTTGGCCATGGAGGAGTCGGACCATATCGTGCTCATGGTGGATGGGCGCGATGGGCTCAATGCCGCCGATGCGGCGGTCGCCCAACGTATCCGCGCCCTGGGCAAGCCGGTCACCCTGGCCGTGAACAAGACCGACGGGATCGACCCGGATGCCGCACGCTCGGAGTTTTTCGAGTTGGGACTCTCGGAGCCGGTTGCCATAGCCGCCGCGCATGGTCGTGGCGTGCGCGCCATGCTCG
>JBMYTY010000160.1:0-4836 GCA_049604855.1 Gammaproteobacteria bacterium
GCGTCATTGCAGATGACGGGCAGGTTGTTGAGTCGGGCCTCGTCGATAACCGAGGGATAGCCGTCCAGATCGGAGATATGGAGCAGGCATAGGCCGCGCGCGAAATATTCCTCCGGATTGGGCACGTAGCCCAGAAAGTCCACCATGTCGTGCATGTTGAGGGAGGCGCATTGGTCCTTGATTACGTCCAGATGCTGACCATCGCCGAGCACCACGCAGCGGAATTCAGGGTTCTGGGTTATGAAGGCATGGATCTGCGGCAGGATGCTTTGCAGGGGCTGGATCTTGTCGATGAAGTGAAACTTCGAGGCGATGATGATCCAGCGTTTGCGTTCCTCGGCCGGTAACAATTTCTCGGCCGTCTTGCCCTGGGGGCGGGGCAGGTTGACCGTCCGGATGCGCGAGGGTGCGAGACCGGGAAAATCAAGACGCGCGACTTCGCCGAGGTAGTCGGAACACGGAATCAGGCCACTCAGACGTCGAAAGAAAAGGTAGCGGTTGAACAGGTAGCGGCCCCAGGAGCGGGTCAGCATGTTCTCGCGGACCACGTCGCCGCGGCTGCGATAGATCAGCTTCCGTCGCATCAACAAAGCCGCCAGCCAGGCGAGCATTCCCAGGCGATCCGCGGTATCGGTAAATACCGCCGCACGGGGACGTTTGCGTAGCTCCCGGATCAGGGAGAAAAGGGCCTTAAGCAATGCTGATGCGCCGTTGTCGAGATCCGAGGGGATGGTGACGTAGGCCGGTACGCGGCCGATGGCGCGCAATGGCTCCAGGATCTTGGCGTGACGCGCTGAGAGAAGCATCACGACATCATCTTCGCTCAGGGCATCGTTGCCCTCGGGCTTATTGGGGATTGGGGACATGGTAGACGTGGCGTCGGACGTAATCGGTGTAACTCATGATGATGCGGACCACCTTGTCCGAGACGTTCTCGGGCTGGTAGTCGTTCACGCGGCGCAGCAGGCGGGTGTCGCCCCTGGGCTGGCTTTCTAGGATGGCAAGTCCCTGCATGATGCGGCGTGGGGACATCCCCGTCATCATGACGCTGGCCTCCTCCATGCCCTCCGGCCGCTCGTGAGCGTCACGGATGTTGAGGGCCGGGAAGTTCAGAATCGAGGATTCTTCGGTGATCGTGCCGCTATCGGATAGGACCGCGCGGGCGCGGACCTGGAGATGGACATAGTCGAAGAAGCCCAGCGGCTTCATCAGTTGGATGGATTCGTCCAGGGGGGCGCCGAGTTCGTCCAGGCGCTTGCGGGTGCGCGGATGGGTCGAAACGATGACCGGAAGACCATAGGTCGATGCGATCAGGTTCAGTGATTCGACGAAACGGCGCAGTTGATCCGGGGCATCGACGTTTTCTTCCCGGTGGCAACTGACGAGAAAATAACCCTCGGCCTCGAGCTGCATCCGCTCCAGTACGTCGGAGTCGGCGATGCCCTCACGGTAGGCATGCAACACTTCGCCCATGGGACTGCCGGTTTTGATCACGCGGTCGGGCGGCAGGCCCTCGCGCAACAGGTAGTCCCGCGCGATGGTGCTGTACGGCATGTTGATGTCGCTGAGGTGATCGACCAGGCGCCGGTTGGATTCCTCCGGGACACGCATGTCGAAACAGCGGTTGCCCGCTTCCATGTGGAAGATGGGGAGTTGATGTTTTTTCGCGGCAATCACCGACAGGCAGCTGTTGGTATCGCCCAGCACCAGCATGGCGTCGGGTTTCTCCGTCGCGAGAATCTCCTCGGTCTTGGAAATGACCAGCCCGATGGTCTGCGCGGCGGTTTCACCGACCGCGGACAGATAGTGGTCAGGCGCCCTTATCCCGAGATCGCGGAAGAAGACCTCGTTGAGTTCGTAATCGTAGTTCTGACCGGTGTGGACCAGCACGTGATCGAGGTGTCTGTCCAGGGCGGCCAGAACCCGGGACAGGCGGATCAACTCGGGACGTGTGCCCACCACGGTGACGATTTTCAGTTTGTCCATCTATCGCTTGGCCTCAGAGAGTGTTAGCGCCGCGCATGGCGCAGATCCGGTCGCCCAGTATCCGTGCCGCCGTGGCGTGGCCCAATGCATTCCAGTGGCCCCAGGTACGTGTGCGGTCACTGAGATAGTGCAGGGCTTTGCCGCCCTGTTCAGCCGCCTCGCGCATGGGCTCGGTGAGAGACAGGGCGGGCAGGTCGTGATTTCGCGCGATCTCAAGCAGCCGACGATCGGGGTCGAGCCAATCGGCGACACCGAAACGCGCCGCCATGCGGGAGCGATGGTCGGGGTCGGGATGAATCTGGATTCCCGTGCCCAGAACGACCATGAGTGCCTTTGCACCGGAGGCCCGCGCATTATTCTGAAACAGCTCAATGGCAGCCTCACTGTGTCGCCAAGCTGCGTGCCACTGTTCGTCGGTAGGGGGTAGGTAGGACTGGTAGTTGCCTTCTTCTTTTCCCGGCTGTCCATCCGGTGCGACCGTTTCACGATTCAATCCCGTGGCTCCGGAATAAAGTCGCTTGACCAGTTGCAACAGACGACTATGGCCGAGGAGTTTGTAGTAGAGGTTCCAATGCCACTGGCTGCGTGACCGGTAGAATGTTGTGTCCCGGAAACTGTTGTCGACGCTGAAGCTTCCATCGGTATTTTCGATGAGAAACGGGCGGTAGGGCTGGGGGCTGATCGGCCGGTAGCTGTCGCGTACATCGTTGACCGTGTCGAAGCCGAGCACCGCAAGGTCGGGCGAAAAATCCGCGGCCTTGTATTTCACCGCCAGGGCGGCTTGTACGGCTCCGTACCCCGAGACCCCGAAGTTCAGCACCTGCACCCGGGTCCCGGTAAAGGCATCGCATTGGGACAGTTGTTGTTCCAGCCGTGCATTCAGGGTCTCATCCGCGTGCACCTGCAGGCCCTCGATGAACGAGTCCCCCAACAGGGCGATCCGGTAGACATCATCGGGTTTGGCCTTAGAGCGCTCGCGGTCCCGCATCCCTTCAGAGTTGATAGTGACCAGGGTGTTGCCTTCCTTGGTGTGCCATCCCTGCACACCGGCTTGCAGGCGCCAGCCCAGATCGGGATCGAGTTCGGTAAACCAGGCGCCGTGCATGCCCGCCATCCGCAGCCCGCCCTCGGCAAGCAGCAGCGCGACCAGGGTGGACGCGAGCAGCAGTAGCAGGTTTTGAATGGTTTTCACGGAGATAGAGCGAGGGTGCCGGGGAGCCCTGATGGCACCGGGGCGCGCGCGTTGGCGCCAGTGCGGGATTCGGAGGAGGTGCGCACCCGCGATTCAGGCCCCTGACGATGGTTTGCCCGGCAGGCGTGCGCGCAAAAACGCGGCAATATACTGAATGTCCCCACGCGTGGGAACCAACAGCGCCAGCCATCCGGGTGTCTCGGTTGCGAGTGCTCGAAACCAGATCAGGCCGAACAGTCCGAGCCCCAGGTTCACGGCGGAAATGGAAAACGCGATCTCCAGAGGGCCCGCTCCGTTCTCCAGCACCAGAAGGGCGGTGGCGAGGGTCGTGGCCCCCGCGATGAGATTGAAGCGGATACGCGCGCCCGGGCGCTTGGTGCCCATCAGGTAGGTGGTGAACACGTCACTTATGGCGAGACCGATGACGCCGGGTAGCAGGGCGTGGAACAGTTGCACGGAGGAGCTGTAGTCGTCGCCATACATGAGCACGATGGCCCAGGGCCCCACGATGGCCGCCGCCGCGACACTGACCGCGCTGCTCCATATGCCGAGTCGGAACACTTTCGCGGTGAGCTCGACGGGCCGCTCGCCCTGCTCGCGTGAGAGCTTGGGCAGAAGGGGGATGTTGATCGCCTGTACCGCCGTGTTCACCAGTAGGGCCAGATTCTTGGCGAGGATGAAGAATCCCACGCTCTCCAGTGAGAGATAGCGGCCGATCAGCAGCACGGCCAGACCATCGCGCCCCGCGTTGGCGATTTCACCGGCGTAGGCCTTCCAGCCATATTCAAACGAGCCCTTGAAATGGGGAAGCGACAGCCGGGGCGCCACACTGCAGTGTTTGAAGATGAGCGCGAGGGTGGCCAGGTCCACCAGCAGGTAAACCAGAACCAATGCCACCAGGGCGCCGGTTTGACCCCCCTCCCAGATCCATAGACAGAGCGCGAAGAAGACCACCTTCAGCACGGCAATGGACAGGTGGATCGCGTTGAACGCCTTGATCTGGTAGGCGCCGCGCAATACGGACGGGGTCATGAAATTGACCGCGATCAGAGGATAGAGGATCGCCGCGAAGAGCAGCGCCTGGTCCGAAAAACGGCCGTCGTAGAATTCGCTGATAAGGTCGGATCCCCACCACAGCAGCGCCCCTCCGAGCAGGCCCGTGACCACGCTGTGGAACAGGGCGTTGCTGATGACGAAGCGTGACTCTTCCTTGGGCAGCCGGGCGATGAAATACACATTGGCCGCATGAAGGCCGAAGGTGAGTACCGGAGCGAGGGTGGTTGGGAGTGTGATTGCCAGGCTGTATTGGCCGTACTGGGCGGGTTCCAACGCCCTGACCAGCAGGATGGACGAGAAGATGCCGAGGAACAGGGTGCCGAATCGCGTCAGCAATGTGTGCAGCGCTTTGCCGGCAAAATCCATGCTCAACGGCGCCCGAGCAGGCGACGGAATCGGCGTTTGTTTTCCTCGATGAAGCGAACACGCCGGAAGTAGGGACCGATTCCCCGAACATCCATGTCCCGTAGACGTTCGATGTCTAGGAGCGGGTTGTCCATGAGGTAGTCCACGTCGTTTTTGGCCATGCCGCGCTCGAAAACACGCCGCAGCGTGTCGTGCCCCTTGAACCGGCCCCAGCCGCTGTTGATGCGTTCCAGGTC
>JBMYTY010000161.1:0-4826 GCA_049604855.1 Gammaproteobacteria bacterium
CCGCCAACCTTTTCGGTGAGGGGCTCGCGGCCTGGTCGGGTCAGCTCTGGCAACTGACCTGGCGTGAGGGGCGTGTCCTGGTCTGGGAGCAGGACAGCTTTCGCCCGCTCCGTGAGATCAGCTACGAGGGCGAGGGCTGGGGTCTCACCCTGGGTAATGGGATGTTTTACATGAGCGATGGGAGTGATCTGTTGTTTATTCGCAATCCCGCCGATTTCTCGGTGACCCAGCGCGTGAAAGTCTGCGATTCGGGAGCGGGTGTTAAGCGACTCAATGAGTTGGAGTGGATCGCCGGTTCGATCTGGGCCAACGTCTGGCGAACATCACGTATCGCGATTGTTGATCCCACCGACGGTAATGTTCGTTCTTGGTTGGATCTGTCGCACATCGTCGCTCGGGAGGCGCCCGCTGGGGGCGTGCTCAACGGTATAGCCTGGGATCGTTCCAGCGGAGAGGTCTGGGTGACGGGAAAGATGTGGTCACACATGTATCGGATCACGGGGTATCCCGGTGAGGAAAAACGACCATGAACCGATCCGCCCTGATCCTGTTTCCAAGATCGCTCCCGCCCGGCGGGTCGGTTCACGCCCTCGTTCCCTTCCTGGCAGACTTGGAGTTGCTGGGCGATGCCTTCGATTATCACGGTGTCGTTCACCATGGGGCGGGTGAGCAATTCGTGGAGTACGTTACGTTCCTCGGCTGTATTCCTCATCTGGTTCTGGATGTGGAAGAGGGCATGAGGGAAGACAGCCATGCCTTCGTGCACCTGGAGGTTCGTGAATCAGCCGGTTCAGGGGGCTGGATCACCAGCCGAAACAGCCTTCCACCCCGCTGTCCGACCTGCCGAAAGCCGCACCGTGCATGGCGGGAGAGCATCACGGAGATCAACGCCGATGCGAGTGCTGACCTGGAGTGCCCGCATTGCGCGTCGCGGACCCCGGTCGGCTGTTGGAACTGGAAACACCACGCGGGCCCTGACACGGTGTCGATCTGGGTGTGGGGCGTGTTCCCGTCGGAGGGGATTCCCTCGCCGACCTTGTTGTCCCGCTTGGCCGAGCTGGGTTGGGGCGACTGGGATTACTTCTACCGCCAGTCCTGATCGTCCGGAGAGGGTCAGCGCCCGACCCGTTGCCTGCTGAACTCCCCCGGATTGATACCGTCCAGGGTCCAGCTGCCCACCCGGTAGCGGATCAGTCTCAAGGTGGGTAGACCGACCGCCGCGGTCATGCGCCGAACCTGCCGGTTACGTCCCTCGGTAAGGACCAGCTCGATCCAGTGGTCAGGAACCGATTTCCGATGACGGACCGGTGGTTCCCTGGGCCAGAGCAAGTGAGGTTGTCCCAAGAGGCGTGCCTTGGCGGGCAGGGTCATGCCATCTTTCAGTTCGATCCCGGCACGTAATGCGGCGAGGGCGGATTCGTCGGGTTCACCCTCAACCTGGGCCCAATAGGCCTTGCTCAGTTTCTCGGCGGGCGCGGTGATCCGCTGCTGGAGTTGGCCATCATCGGTTAACAGGAGTAATCCCTCGCTGTCCTGATCGAGTCGGCCGGCGACGCGAAAGCCGGGTAGGTCGAGGTGGTGGCGCAGTCCGGGATGGCCATCAAGATCGGTGAACTGGCTCAGGACACCGTAGGGCTTGTTGAAAAGAACGAGGTCGGGCACGCCGTTGTACGTTGTGAATGAGCTTGATCAATCGCGATAGCGGCGCAACAGATCCCCATAGGCATCAATGCGGCGGTCGCGCAGAAAAGGCCAGATGCGGCGTACTTCTTCACAGCGATCCATATCGATTTCCGCCATCAACACGCACTCGGTACCGTCGTCAGCCCGCGCAAGGAATTCGCCCTGGGGGCCCGCGATGAAACTGTTGCCCCAAAACCGGATGCCCGCGCCACCCGCGGGATCCGCTTCATGTCCGATGCGATTGGGTGCCAGAAGAGGCAGGCCATTGGCGACCGCATGGCCACGTTGAACCGTGACCCAGGCCTCCAACTGACGGGCCTGTTCATCGGGCGCGTCGTTGGGATCCCAGCCAATGGCCGTTGGATAGATCAGCAGCTGCGCGCCGGCCAGGGCCATGAGCCGCGCGGCCTCGGGATACCACTGATCCCAGCAGACCAGCACACCCAGGCGGCCCACGGAGGTGTCGATGGGCTCAAAGCCGATATCTCCGGGCGTGAAGTAGAACTTCTCGTAGAAACCGGGATCGTCCGGAATATGCATCTTCCGGTAGCGGCCCACGAGGGCTCCATCGCGTTCCACCACGATGGCCGTGTTGTGGCAAAGCCCCGCGGCCCGATGCTCAAACAGGGAACCGACGATAACCACCCCGTGTTCCCGGGCCAGAGCACCGAGAAAATCGCTGGAGGGGCCCGGTATCGGTTCGGCCCGGTCGAATTCCGCGGTGCTCTCGGTCTGACAGAAATAGGGTCCGGTATGCAGCTCCTGAAGGACGATCAGCTCAGCCCCCTGGGATGCCGCCTGGGCGACCATGCGCGCCGTATGGCGCAGATTCTGCTCACGTTCGTCGACGCATTGATGTTGAAGAACCGCGGATTTTAGAAAACGATTTCTCATTTTTTACAGTAAGTTATAGAAACCTTCTCATGTAGAAAGTTTGATCGCTTCGGGGAGTTGCATGGTTGTGCAATGGAGGCTGCCGTTCTGATGGACCAGGGTCCGGCAATCCAGGCCCATTACGTTCCGGTCCGGGAAAGCGCGGCCGAGCCGTTCCAGGGCAATCGCATCGGTGGGGTCATCATAGGTGGGGACCAGCACGGCGTCATTGCAGATCAGAAAGTTGGCGTAACCGGCGGGCAGGCGACGTCCACTGGAGTCTTTGAGCGGGCGAGGCAAGGGGAGCGGCACCAAACGGTACGGCGTGCCCTCGCGGGTGCGTAGGGCCTCCAACTCCTTCTCCATCGCCTTCAGCGGCGCGTGGTGTGGATCACCCGGGTCCTCACAGTCCTGGTAAGCGATGGCGTCCGCTGAGCAAAACCGCGCCAGGGTATCCACATGCCCATCCGTGTCGTCGCCCCGCAGATCGCCGTGCTCCAGCCAGAGCACCGTTTCGATACCCATGCACTCAGCGACCAGGCGTTCGAAACCCACCTGATCCAGGCCGGGGTTCCTCGTCGATGTCAGTATCGCGGAGCGTCGGACCAACAGTCGCCCGGCACCGTCGCTGTCCAGGGCGCCCCCCTCAAGCACGGTGTCCATCGTGGTCAGGGATACGCGACCGAACACCCTTTGTCCGTGCAGATGGCGGGTCAGGGCGTTGTCGCGTTCGGCCGGGAACTTGTTCCCCCAGCCGTTGAACTGAAAATCGAGCAATCGCGGAGTGCCCTGGTCGAGGATGGTGAGCGGGCCGTGATCGCGCGCCCACACATCGTTGCTGGCGACGACCACGACGTGGACCGGAAAGGTGCACTGCCGCGTCTCCAGCGTTCGGGTGATCTTTCGCTGCCAATGCTCATCATGGGCGGACACCAGGACCGGTTCGAAGCGCGCGATGGCCGTGGCCAGGGCGATGAACTGGGCGTGAGCGGCGTCGATATCCTCCCAATCGCCCTGTTCATGGGGCCAGGTGAGCAGGATGGCACTCTGCGGCTCCCATTCAGCGGGAAGTCTCAGCGGCACAAGGGTGACTCCAATCGAAAAATGTGGACGCGCCGGGCCGATACGTCAGTGGGCGCGGCGGTCAGAAGGGTTGAAACGCCCGGTCACGCACCATTCTGCGCACCCGGGTTCGGTCCTCTCCCGCGGGCAGGGCGCCTAAAAGTGCCTGGAACTCTCGCCGTGTCCAGGCGGAATCCCCGAATAGCGTATCGATGCCGACAATCCAGCGGACCGAGGCACGTGGGCTGCTCTGATCACGGCCCCGGCCATACAGCTCACGCAGTTCCTTGTTACCCATGCCCTGTCGTCTCAGTAGTCGGCAAACTCGGGCGATGGATTCGGGGCCTGTATCCATGGAAAGGGCGTGGTCGAGCAGTGCCGAGGCGTGTTGAGGATCATTCATCTGGCGCGCGAGCAGCGCCAGTTGAGCCAGACAGAGCGGGTCCCGGGTCCGGCTTCGCGCATCCTCCAGCAGGTCTCGCGCCGAAGAGGTATCCCTGAAGATCTCGTGTGCGGCTCGCGCGGCCTTCAACAGCTCATATGCCCCGACATCCGGGTCGGCCCTGAAATGCACCAGGTAGGATCGGAATTGCTGAGCGAGGTGTTCCGCGATGTCCGGGTCCGTGCCTTCAGGCTCCAGGACGCCACGGCAATAACGGAAGGTGTCCCGTGGCACCCAGCATAGGGGCAATGATTCCTCGATCAGGCGCAGGGTCCATTGAACGTCGTTCACCAAGGTGCTGACGGCCACGGTCAGGGCGATGAGATTCACGACGGCATCCCCGGTCGAAGCCGCTGACTCACGCAACAGCCCGTATTCGGCGCGTTCCAGACAACGCCGTGTCACCTCCCGGTCTTCGAACTGGACGGCCGCCTCGTGTGCCAGGAACAGGATGCCCTCCGGTGTGTCGGCGGTATCCAGGCGGTCCATGAGTTCGGCCAGTCGTTCCTCGACCTGGCGGCGTCCTTGAATATCGCTGCGCAGGTTGTCTACCCAGAGGGCGTCCATGGGGAAGTGGCGCTCAATGGCATTGGCCACCTGTTCCAGTTGTTCGGGGCCTCGACCATTGGCCTCGGCTTTCTCAAGCAGCGCCCGGGTGAGTTTGCGGTGACCGAGGGCGGATCGTGCCTGGTCGGCCAATTCCAGCAGGGTCGGGGCTTCGTACGACATGTTGCCGAGCCGCTCGAAGGCCAGATACTCGGCATGA
>JBMYTY010000162.1:0-4823 GCA_049604855.1 Gammaproteobacteria bacterium
ATGAGGCGATTGACATCCTGGATCTGCGTACCCGAGCCGTTCGCGACCCGCCGCTTGCGAGAACCACGATTCATGAGGTCGGGAAAGCTCCGTTCCTGGGGCGTCATGGAGTTGATGATGGCGATCTGGCGCTTGATGTCCTTGTCATTGACCTGGTTCTTCACCTGGTCGGGGATGTTCGCCATCCCGGGCATCTTGTCCATGAGTGAGCTCAGCGAGCCCATCTTGGTCATCTGTTCCATCTGGTCGCGGAAGTCCTCCAGGTCGAAGCCCTTGCCCTTCTGCATCTTCTTGGCGAGTTTTTCGACCTTGCCCTGGTCTAGATTCCGCTGTGCGTCCTCCACCAGGCTGAGCACGTCGCCCATTCCCAGAATTCGCGATGCCAAGCGGTCAGGATGGAAGGGTTCCAGGGCGCTGACCTTTTCGCCGACGCCCATGAACTTGATGGGCTTTCCGGTGATCTCGCGTATGGACAGGGCCGCGCCACCCCGCGCGTCACCATCGGTCTTTGTAAGAACCACACCGGTCAGCGGCAGGGCATCGTGGAAGGCACGCGCGGAGTTGGCCGCGTCCTGGCCCGTCATGGCATCCACCACGAACAGGGTCTCGACGGGATTCACCGCGCCATGAATGCGCTTGATCTCGTCCATGAGCGTGTCGTCCACGTGCAGACGCCCCGCGGTATCGACGATGAGCACATCCATGAAGGCCTTTTTCGCGGCACCCAGGGCACCTTTCACGATCTTGACCGGGTCCTCCTTGGCGTGGCTCGGGTGAACCTCCGCGTTGACCTGACCAGCAACCGTGCGCAACTGCTCGATGGCCGCCGGGCGGTAGACGTCGGCCGAAACCACCATCACCTTTTTCTTCTCACGCTCGATCAGGAAGCGCGCGAGTTTCGCCGTGGTGGTGGTCTTACCCGAGCCCTGCAAACCGGCCATCAGAATGACGGCGGGGGGTTGCGCGGCAAGATCGAGGGTCTCGTTCGCCTGCCCCATGAGCGCGACCAGCTCGTCGTGGACGATCTTGATCAGCGCTTGGCCCGGCGTGAGGCTGCGCATCACGTCCTGACCGACCGCCTTTTCCCTCACGCGCTCGACGAAATCCTTCACCACCGGAAGAGCGACATCAGCTTCCAACAAGGCCCGGCGCACCTCGCGCAGGGTTTCCTTGATGTTGTCCTCGGTCAATCGGCCCTGGCCGCGCAGACGCTGGACGGTATCGTTGAGGCGTTGGGTAAGATTCTCAAACATAGGATTTCGCGGCGAAGGCAGGTCGCGGACAGGTCATCAGGCAGGCGCGCCAGTATACCTGATGCACCAAGCTCACCGTGGCCCGGGACCGCACAAGGACCACGGGAACTTTGTTCGCAACGACGCCCTTGTGACATCATCCAACGGTCGCGTTCCCGTCCCGAAACCGTGCCTGAACCAAGCCCGTGGTAAACACCCTGCTTTCCGCCAGCGGCTCGCTGGCCGTGCTGCTTCACCTGGCCGCCAGCGGTCTGTTGCTCAGGCGCATGTCGCGCACGATGTCTGGAAGCGACCCGTCGCGATCACCCGCCCTCGTGGCGGCCGCCCTGGCCGTGCTTCTGCATGGGCTTTTCGCCTATAGCCGCCTGTTCACCCCCGCGGGGCTGGACATGAGCTTCTTCAACGCCCTGTCCCTCGCCGGATGGCTGGTCTCCACCCTCCTCCTGGCCCTGGCTCTGCGACAACCCGTGGAGAACCTCGGTATCGCGGTCTTTCCCATCGCCGCGGCCGCGCTCGTGCTGCAGCTGGTCATCCCCGGCACCGATGTCCGGCTGATCGCCGTGGGCAGCCCCATCCAGGCGCATATCGTGCTCTCCGTCATGGCCTACGGCACGCTCTCCATCGCCGCGCTGCAATCCATCCTGCTGGCCATCCAGGATCGACACCTGCATGCCCATCGCCCGGGTGGCTTCGTGCGCGCGCTCCCCCCTCTGCGCACCATGGAGTCCATGCTGTTCCAGATGATCGCCATGGGCTTCGCTCTACTGAGCCTGGCCCTGCTCAGCGGCGTGCTGTTCCTTGAAGACATCTTCGCGCAGCACCTGGTCCACAAGACGGTGCTGTCCATAGCGGCCTGGGGAGTGTTCGCCATCCTACTCTGGGGGCGTTGGCAATCGGGGTGGCGCGGACGCACCGCCATTCGCTGGACCCTGGGCGGATTCGGCGCGCTGTTGCTGGCCTATTTCGGCTCCAAGTTCGTGTTGGAGCTCATCCTTGGGCGTTGAGCCCAGCGCGCACACGGTTCACCCACATTGGAAGACACCCCCTTATCGGTCCTGTTCGCCATCCTCGGCGGACTAATCGTCCTGTCCGCGTTTTTCTCCAGCTCGGAGACCGGGCTGATGACGCTGAACCGCTACCGGCTTCGACACCAGGTCAAGTCCGGACACCCCGCCGCGCGGCGGGTATCGCGGCTGCTGAAGAGACCCGATCGCCTGATCGGCGTGATCCTGCTGGGCAACAACTTCGTCAACATTCTGGCGTCGTCCGTGGCCACCGTCATCGGTCTGCGCCTGTGGGGAGAAGCAGGGCTGGCGATCGCCACCGGCCTTCTGACCTTCGTGATTCTTATCTTCGCCGAGCTTGCTCCCAAGACCCTGGCCGCCCTGCATCCGGAGCGGGTCGCCTTCCCCGCTTCCATCATCCTCGGCCCCCTGCTCAAGCTGCTCTATCCGATGGTGTGGGTCATCAATGCCCTCGCCAACCGGCTGCTCGCACTGTTCGGCGTGGGCGTGGAACAGTCCGGGCACCATCGCCTGACCGCGGACGAATTACGCACGGTCGTCCATGAGGCCGGGGCGCTCAGCCACCAGGGCCACCAGACCATGCTCATCAATCTGCTCGACCTGGAGCAGATCACGGTCGAAGACATCATGGTCCCGCGCAATGAAATCGTCGGCGTGGACATCGACGACGACCTCGACGAGATCGAAGACAAGATCAACGACAGCAGCTACACCCACCTTCCCGTCTATCGCGAGGGCATCAACAAGACCTTCGGGATGCTGCCGGTACGACGCGCCCTGCGACTGCTTCAGGATGAAGAGGAACTCAGCCGCGAGCACATCGCGGAGCTGATCCAGGATCCTTACTTCGTCGCGGAGAGCACCTCGGTCATCCGCCAGATGCGCAACTTCCAGAAAGACCGGCGGCGCATTGGCCTGGTGGTGGACGAATACGGCGACATCCAGGGACTGGTCACCCTGGCGGACATCCTGGAAGAAGTCGTCGGAGAGTTCACCACCGACCCCGCTGACGCGGCCAAGGACATCGAGCCCCAGGAGGACGGGACATTCCTGGTGGACGCCACCATCGGGGTTCGCGCCCTCAATCGCGCCTTCAAATGGGATCTGCCCACGGATGGTCCGAAGACACTCAACGGGCTCATCGTTGAGTACATGGAAACCATCCCGCCACCGGAGACCAGCCTCCGCCTCCACGGTTATGCCATGGAAATCGTTCAGAGCAGCCCACAGGCGGTGCGCACGGTGCTGATCGATCCCCGGTTGGAACGTCGGGTCACGGCCGAATCGTAGCCGGGCCCGGGCGCAACCGCCGTCTCGTCAGCCCAGCGCCTCGATGGCATCCGCAATGCGCGCCACGCCCACCACCTCCAGCCCATCGATGGACTTGCGCGGCGCATTCGAGGCCGGAACCAGAGCCCGTTTAAAGCCGTGCTTGGCCGCCTCGCGCAAACGCTCCTGACCGTTGGGCACGGGCCGGATCTCCCCGGCCAATCCGACCTCCCCGAACACCACCAGCTCATTGTCCAACGGCCGATCCCGGAAGCTGGACAATGCGGCGAGCAATACCGCGAGATCCGCCGCGGTCTCCGTAACACGCACGCCCCCGACCACGTTGACGTAGACATCCTGGTCGTACATCGCGATACCGCCGTGCCGATGCAGCACCGCCAACAACATGGCCATGCGGTTCTGCTCCAGCCCCAGGGCCACCCGACGCGGATTCGACAGCGGGCTCTCATCCACCAGGGCCTGCACCTCCACCAGCAGGGGACGAGTCCCTTCCCAGGTGGTCATGACCACGCTGCCCGGCACCGGGTCGCCGCGTCGCGAAAGAAAGATCGCCGACGGATTCGCCACTTCCTTGAGACCGGTATCGGCCATGGCGAACACGCCCAGTTCGTTGACCGCGCCGAAACGGTTCTTCACCGCGCGCAGTATCCGGTAGCGCCCGTCCCGCTCACCCTCGAAATACAACACCGTATCCACCATGTGCTCCAGCACGCGGGGACCGGCCAGGGTGCCCTCCTTGGTGACATGACCCACCAGGAACAGGGCCGTACCCGTCTGCTTGGCGAAACGCACCAGCTGGGCGGCCGACTCGCGCACCTGCGCCACCGAGCCCGGAGCCGATTGCAATTGCTCGGTAAACAGGGTCTGTATGGAATCCACGACCATGATGCTCGGACGCAAAGCGTCCGCCTGGGCCAGGATGCGCTCCACCCCCGTCTCCGCCAGCAGGTCCAGCGCGCCCGCCTCTATCTCCAGGCGGGACGCACGCAGGGCAATCTGCTGCAAGGACTCCTCGCCGCTCACGTAAAGGGCCGATTGGCCCCGGGAAAGCGTCACCAGGGCTTGCAACAACAGGGTCGACTTCCCGATCCCCGGGTCACCCCCGATAAGCACCACGGACCCCGCCACCAGCCCGCCGCCGAGCACCCGGTCCAGCTCCCCGTTACCCGTGGGCACTCTTGCCTCATCACGGGTCTGTACCTCACCGAGCCGCGTGACCTTGGCCGCACCCTCACCGGCATATCCCGCGAACCGC
>JBMYTY010000163.1:0-4823 GCA_049604855.1 Gammaproteobacteria bacterium
CATCTATGAACTCCTTACTAGTTGGCGCTCAGGGGAGGTGCCGCCTCGCCTGGGGGCGGGGCGACGAGGTTCAGGGTTACGTGAGAGTGTTGATCCGGGCCGCGACGGGACTTGTGGGGTTCGCCTCAGTGGCGGAAGTGTCGCATGCCGGTGAACACCATGGCCATGCCATGTTCATTGGCGGCAGCGATGACCTCGTCGTCGCGCATGGATCCCCCCGGCTCGATGACGGCCGTGATGCCGGCGGCGGCCGCGGCGTCGATGCCGTCGCGGAAGGGGAAAAAGGCGTCGGAGGCCATTACCGACCCCTTCACGGCCAGTCCGGCATGTTCGGCCTTGATGCCGGCGATACGCGCGGAATTCACGCGGCTCATCTGTCCCGCGCCCACGCCGATGGTCATATCGTTGCCGGCATAGACGATGGCGTTGGATTTGACGAACTTCGCCACGCGCCATCCGAATAACAGGTCTTTCATCTCCTGCTCGCTGGGTTGACGCTCGGTTACCACCCGGAGCTCGTTATGCAGGGCCAGGTCGGCGCCCTGGACGAGCAGTCCGCCATTGACGCGTTTGAAATCGAGGCGCGCGGCCGACTCCTTCGGCCAGAGGCCGCATTCGAGCAGGCGTACATTTTTCTTTGAGGCCACGGCCTCACGTGCTTCGGCGCTCACTTCCGGCGCGATGATCACCTCGACAAACTGGCGCTCCACGATCGCCGCCGCGGTGTCTCCATCCAGGGCCCGGTTGAAGGCGATGATGCCGCCGAAGGCGGATTCCGGATCGGTCTGAAAGGCCTTGTCGTACGCCTCGAGCAGATTGCCGCCGACGGCGACACCGCAGGGGTTGGCATGTTTGACGATCACGCAGGCGGGGCCTTCGTCGAACTGTTTGACGCATTCCAGAGCGGCGTCGGTATCACCGATGTTGTTGTACGAGAGTTCCTTCCCCTGCAGCTGAGTGGCCGTGGCGACGCTGGCCTCGGATACACCGTCCTCCACGAAGAACGCGGCACTCTGGTGCGGGTTCTCGCCATAACGCATGGTCTGCACCTGGCGGTACTGGAGGTTGATGGTCGCGGGGAACTCGTTCCGACTGCCATCGTCGGCGATGGTGCCCAGATAGTTGGCGATGGCGCCGTCGTACTGGGCGGTGTGTTCGAAGGTTTTCACCGCGAGCTTGAAGCGGGTTTGATCCGACAGGGCGCCCTCGTTTCCGCTCATCTCCTCAAGGATGGCCGCATAGTCCGCGGCATCCACCAGCACGGCGACGCCATCATGGTTCTTGGCCGCGGCGCGCAGCATGGTGGGCCCCCCGATATCGATGTTCTCGATGGCGGTCGCCAGGTCACACCCGGGCTTGGCGATGGTGGCCTGGAAGGGATAGAGGTTGACGATCACCATGTCGATCGGGTCGATTCCGTGCTCGGCCATGACTGCGTCGTCCACGCCGCGCCGACCCAGCAGGCCGCCGTGGATCTTCGGATGCAGGGTCTTGACCCGGCCGTCCATCATCTCGGGGAAACCGGTGTGTTCCGAGACCTCCGTGACGGCGACGCCACTGTCGGCCAACAGGCGGGCGGTTCCGCCGGTGGACAGGATCTCGACTCCGAAGCGCGCCAGGGAGGCGGCGAATTCGACGATCCCGGTCTTGTCTGACACGGAGATGAGGGCGCGTTGGATCTTTCGCATGAACGGTTACCGTCGAAGCGGGGTGGGGGTGTTGCCTGAACGTGGGTGGGGGCGGCTGAAACCGAACCCCGCCCGTGACCGGACGTGTGGATGCCGGGGCGCGGATTTTGAACCCGAAGGCCCTGATCCGTCGAGTCCGTCCCGCTCGGGTGTGGCCCGGTCGACTTGGAATCAGCAGAGTTGGGCCCAGCCGAGTTGGGCTCGGTTCAGTCGAGTCCGTGAGCCTTGAGTTTCTTTCGCAATGTTCCGCGGTTCAGTCCGAGCAGTGCGGACGCGCGGGTCTGGTTGCCTCCCGTGTGTTCCATCACGGCGGCGAGCAGTGGTTGTTCCACCTCGGCGAGGACCATCTGGTAGAGCTGGTCTACATCAGCACCGTCCAGGTCGGTGAAATATCGCTGCATGGCAACGGCCACGCAGGCGCGCAGAGGCTGATCCCCATATTCAGGCGGCACTGAAAGCTGCACCGGCATCGATTCTTCGTCGCCTTGGCGTCGCATGGTCTGGCCTATCCCCTTTTGTTTTGGCCGGGAGACGCCACCGTCTCCTTGTGTGACTTATTCGAGCGAGGGTACTGATGATCGCCCTTCCGGGGCGTTGCGCGGTGTGGGAACGGCCGCGGTTCCGGGCTCGCCCAACATCGCTTTCCTTGTATTGTTTTCTCGGGTGGCTCCACCGAGCGGATACGCGTTGGCTTGTCCAGTGCGAACCGTAGGCGGCCGATAAGCATACCGCTATGCGGACACGGAGTTAACACCCATGCCGGGGACTGAACCGTGATCGGGGTCACCTTGATGGCGTGAACGACTCCGCGACTGACGGGGTGTGCTTTCGCGATCCCGGGTGGCTTCCCTAAGCCGGGCGACGGCGTCCGCTCAGGCGCGCCCAGCCATCCAGGATCTCGGGAGGGTCCATGTCGAACCAGGGTTCGTAACAGGGGCGCACTGATTCCACCTGGCTGTCGAGCAGACCGGACAGCACGATCCGGCCGCCGACCCGGCAGTGCGCGGCGAGCAGGGGGGCGAGTTCGATCAGGGGTTTGGCGAGGATATTGGCCAGAACCCGGTCGGCGGGTTCTGGCGGGGTGGCGTCGGGTGCACAGGCGGCGATGCGATCCGCGACACCGTTGCGCAGGGCGTTGTCGCGGGTGGCCTGAAGTGCCTGCGGGTCGATGTCGACGGCGTCCACGTGGTCGGCCCCGAGCAGCAGGGCCGCAATGCCGAGGATGCCGGAGCCGCATCCGAAATCCAGCACCCGCTCCCGCGCGCAGTCTTCGCGGTCCAGCCAGCGCAGGCAGAGCGCCGTGGTGGGGTGCGTGCCGGTGCCGAAGGCCAGGCCCGGGTCCAGGCGCAGGTTGACCGCTTCAGGGTTTGGGGGCTCGCTGTGCCATGGGACGATCCAGAGACGCTCGCCGAAGGACATGGGCTTGTAATCGTCCATCCAGGCCCGGACCCAATCGCGATCCTCCAGGGCTTCGACCCGGTGTGCTGGAGGGGGAGCTCCGAGTAGTGTGCCCATCTGGGCCAGAACGGGGGCAATGTCGGTATCCGCCTCAAACAGCCCGACCACCCGGGTGTCATCCCACAGACGGACCTCTCCGGGAGCGGGTTCAAGAACCGGTTGGTCGCCGCCATCCACCAGGGTTACGGCGGCTGCGCCCGCCTCGCTCAGGGCGTCCCCCAGTGCATGGGCATCGGCCGGACCGCAGGCGAATTCGAGTTTGATCCAGGGCACGACGAGCTTGGAAGTGGGAAGTCAGGCGTGTGATGTCCGCGATGCGGACGTCGTATGGAACGAGGGGAGGGGCGAGGGCACCACTTCGAACTGCAAACCTCGTTTTCCTAAAGTCCCAGCTTCTTCTCCAGGTAGTGGATGTCCGTGCCACCGTTCATGAAGTTGCTGTCGGTGACGAGGTTCATGTGCAGGGGCGTGTTTGTCTTGATGCCTTCCACGTGAATCTCGGTGAGCGCGCCATACATGCGTCGCAAGGCGATGTCTCGGGTGTCTCCGTGCACGATGAGCTTGCCGATCATGGAGTCGTACAGGGGGGGGACGTGGTACCCGGCATAGATATGGGTGTCGACACGAACGCCGGGGCCGCCTGGCGCGTGGAATTCCTTGATCGTGCCGGGGGAGGGCATGAAGTTGCCGGGGTCCTCGGCATTGAGTCGGCACTCGATGGCGTGGCCCTGGAAGGTCACCTCGTCCTGTGTCAGGGAAAGACCCGCACCCGAGGCAATGCGCAGCTGCTCCTTGACGATGTCCACGCCGGTGATCATTTCCGTGACCGGGTGCTCGACCTGCACGCGCGTGTTCATCTCGATGAAATAGAACCCGCCGTCCTCATAGAGAAACTCGAAGGTGCCCGCGCCCCGATACCCGATCCTTCGGCAGGCCTCCGCGCAGATCTCACCCATCTCCGCCCTCTGCTCGGGGGTGATGCCCGGAGCGGGGGCCTCCTCGATGACTTTCTGGTGGCGTCGCTGCATGGAGCAGTCACGCTCACCGAGGTGGATGGCCTTGCCCTCGCCGTCCGCCAGCACCTGAAACTCGATGTGCCGGGGACGCTCAAGGTACTTTTCCATGTACACCATGTCGTTGCCGAAGGCGCTGCCCGCCTCCTGCTTGGTGAGGTGGATGGCGCTCGGCAGGTTGGCTTCGGAATGCACGACGCGCATGCCCCGTCCGCCGCCGCCGCCCGCGGCCTTGACGATGACCGGAAACCCGATTTGCCGCGCAATGCGGACGTTGCGTTCCATGTCGTCGTTGAGTGGGCCGTCGGAACCGGGGACGCAGGGGACGCCCGCCGCCTTCATGGCCTTGATGGCCTCCACCTTGTCGCCCATGGTCCGGATCGTGTCGGCGCGCGGACCGATGAAGACGAAGCCGCTGTTCTCCACGCGCTCCGCGAAATCGGCGTTCTCGGAGAGAAAGCCGTAACCCGGGTGGATGCCCACGGCATCGCTGACCTCGGCCGCCGAGATGATGGCGGGCATGTTGAGGTAACTGTCCGCCGAGGGGCCCGGGCCGATGCAGATGGCTTCGTCAGCCAATTGCACATGGAGGGACTCTTCGTCGGCATCCGAGTAGACGGCAACCGTCTTGACACCGAGTTCCCGGCAGGCACGGATTATGCGT
>JBMYTY010000164.1:0-4795 GCA_049604855.1 Gammaproteobacteria bacterium
ATCTTCACCCGATCATCCTCCCGACGCTGGGTGGTATGACGGGAGGTGCCGGGCTTGCGCCGATCCAGGTCGAGCTGAAGGTCATCCTCGGTCAGGGACAGGCCGGGCGGGCAGCCATCGACGATGGCACCCAGGGAATGCCCGTGTGACTCGCCGAAGGTCGTGACCGTGAACAATTTGCCGTAGGAATTACCGGACATGGATCGAATGCATCTTCAGGTGACTGTCGCAGGGCGGGAAGGATACCTGATTGAAGAGGTCCGCCCCGCCCCCTTGAAAGCGATCCCGAACTGAGCCGGTCTGATCAGTATCCGGAACAAACCACTGGATCAAACCATGCTCGCCCGTATCCCCCGCCCCTTGCGTTACCTGATCATGGGCGCCCTTGCGCTGCTTGTCCTGTTGACGCTGGTGCCCACGCCCCCCGGACTATCCCCGTCCGCCAACGCATCCCCCCACCCACGGATCGCACCCGAGTTCACTCAATCGACTCCGGAGGCATGGATCAACAGCGACCCGCTGAGCTGGGACACGCTTCGCGGCAAGGTGGTGTTGCTCGATATCTGGACGTTCGACTGCTGGAACTGCTATCGATCATTTCCCTGGCTGAACAGCCTCGAAGCACGTTTCTCGGATCGGGGACTGCAGGTCATCGGGATACATACGCCCGAATTCCGGCATGAACACATACGTGCCAACGTCGAAGCGAAGATGAAGGAATTCGAACTCCATCACCCGGTGATGATGGACAACGACTTCGCATACTGGAACGCACTGAACAACCGCTATTGGCCGGCCTACTATCTGATCGATAAACAGGGCCGCATCCGAGCACGTTATATCGGTGAGACCCATGCCGGCGACCGTAATGCCAGCGCGATAGAGGCCCAGGTGGAGACCTTGTTGGCCGAGGAGCCGTGATCGCTCAGCCGATGACTTTGACTGTATTGGGCAATTGCGCGATGAGCGACCGGGCCACGGCATCGACGGCTTCGGGGCGCGGGAAGCTGGCGCGGCTGATCAGCGAGATCCGGCGGAACGCGTCGTCATCTTCCAGGGGGCGCACGATCACCCCAGCGTCCGTGGTCCACGAGCCGCGCAGGGCGAGCGCGGGGACCAGGGTACAACCCAGACCCGCCCCAACCATCTGAATCAGCGTTTCCAGACTCGCGGCCCGCAGGTCGCCGAACCCCCCTGAATCGCTCTCGTGAAGGGAACAAACCTCCATGACCTGCCTGGACAGACAATGTCCGTCGTCCAACAGCAACAGCTCCTCATCCGGAATGTCCGTCGCCCGGACTTCATCGGCGGTGTAGAGGGCATGGTCACGAGGGTGTGCCAGCCAGAACGGCTCATCAAACAGCGGCCGGGCAACCAGATCCGGATCATCGACGGGTGTCGCGATCATGGCCACGTCAATCTCGTGGCGCCGCAAAAGCATCAACGTGGTGTCCGTCACCTGCTCGGAAAGGATCAGGCGCATCTGCGGATACTCGCGCCGCAGGGGAACAAGCAACAGGGGAGCCACGTAGGGCCCAAGCGTGGGAATGACCCCAAGCCGAAGCGGACCGGCGAGCGGATCCTGGTGCGCCTTCGCCACGGCCTCGATCATCTCAGCCTGCTCGATGGCCTGGCGGGCGTGGATGAGTATGCGCTGGCCGACCGGCGTGACCTCCACTGACCGGTTGGTCCGCTCGAAAACGCGGACACCCAGCGACTCTTCGAGTTTCTTGATCTGACCGCTGAGCGTGGGTTGGCTCACGAAGCACGCATCGGCGGCGTGTCCGAAATGCTTATGTTCGGCTACGGCGATGAGGTAGCGCAGATCGCGAAGGTTCATGGGGTGATTGTGTACGCAAAACAGGCCCGAAGCGAAGGAAGCCCCTGACTGGCCGCGGGATGTCCCGGGCCCTGACGGAACGGCCCGTCACGAGCCGTTGAAGTTCCCCGGATTCACGGAAAACACCTGCGCCTGCTGTTGGACCGCACCGTCCGAGGGTTCGTCGAACGCCATGCTGTCCTGGCTCATGCCCTCCTCCCAGTCGAAGCGGGGCAGATTGGTGAACACCGCGTTCAAACCATCCCGCCACGCCTGTTCGAGCTCAGCCAGGAAGTCACCGTGATCGCCGAGCACACGATGGGCGGCGATCCCGGAGCGTCCTGACCTGAAAATCGACAATTCGAAAGGTGGCCCCACGGTGGTGTTCGAGTGCGCGGTGGAATTCAGGGATACGAGCGCAAGTCTGGCGCCATCCTCCAAACTGAGATCAGGTCGAATCACACGATCGAGCACCGGTTTACCGTACTTGGTCTCGCCGATCTGAAGGTAGGGTGTCGATGCCGATGCCTCGATGTAATTGCCCTGCGGATAGATCAGGAACAGACCGTGGGGCTGATCGCCGATCTGGCCTCCCAGGATCAAGGTCGTTTCCCCACTCACATTACATTTGGCGAGTGCGTCGGAATGTTGCATCTGGGTTCCGACGCTCACACGCCCCAGGTACTCGGCCGCCTCAAACAGATAGCGCGCACTGAGCAGGTTCTCACCGCCATCGGGGAAATCGAGATCGCGTCGAACGCGGTTGACCACGGCCTGGGTGGTCGCGAGATTTCCCGCGGAGAGGATCACGAAGGTGCGATCGGGCGCCGGGGTCAGCACGTGCATCTTCGAGTAGGTGGTGACGTAGTCCACGCCGGCATTGGTGCGCGAATCCGACGCGAACACCAAACCGTCATCCAGCCTCAATCCAACACAGTAGGTCATGGTCTAGTCTTAGCAATTCCCGGGCCGCTGAGTTTAGGCACAACACGCGCGCAGCGCCCATGCGGGTCAGCCCTCGAACGGTCACCGCGCATGGCTGCGGGCGACAACGCCGTGGCACGGATTCTGCCTCTGTTCATGGTCATCGGAATGGAGGATTATCGACCCTTCCGACGATGGTGCGATGCACCATTTTAGAGCATCAACAAGAGATTCGCGCACCATGTCGATACGCGTAGCCATCCGGCACCGCACCGAGTATCACTACGACCGCCCCGTAGCCCTGTCGCCGCACCTGATCCGGCTTCGCCCCGCGCCACACAGTCGCACGCCCATCCACCACTACTCCCTGAAGGTGGAACCTGAAGAGCAATTCCTGAACTGGCAACAGGACCCGTTTGGCAACTACATCGCCCGACTGGTCTTCCCGGAGAAAGCCACCAAGTTCGTGGTCGACGTTTCGGTGGTTGCGGACCTGGTGACCATCAATCCCTTCGACTTCTTCGTCGAGGACTACGCCAGTCATTACCCCTTCAAGTATGCCGAGCAGGAGAGCAAGGAGCTTGCGCCTTATCTGGAGATCAAGGAACGCGGTCCTCTGCTCAAGGAAGTGCTGGAGGGGATGCGCTCCGACATGCCGGGCACAACGGCGACCCGGGCCATGCCCGAGGAAGAGGACGACCTGCCCAATGGGCCCCATATCGTGCACTTCCTGGTGGAACTCAATCAGCGGCTCGAGCAGGCGATCGGTTACAACATCCGTATGGAACCGGGCGTACAGAGCTGCGAGGAGACCCTGCAGTGCAAGACCGGTTCCTGCCGGGACTCGGCCTGGTTGCTGGTTCAGATCCTGCGCCACATGGGATTGGCGGCGCGTTTCGTTTCCGGCTATCTCGTTCAGCTTACCGCCGACCAGAAATCTCTTGATGGCCCGTCCGGCCCCGAAGAGGACTTCACTGATCTGCACGCCTGGGCCGAGGTCTATATCCCCGGTGCGGGCTGGGTCGGCCTGGATCCCACCTCGGGACTGTTCGCGGGTGAAGGCCACATTCCCCTCGCCTGCACCCCGGACCCGGTGAGCGCCGCGCCCATCGTGGGCGCCAGCGACAAGGCCGAGGTCACTTTCGAATTCGAAAACTCCGTCACGCGAATCCGCGAAGACCCGCGTGTCACCAAGCCCTACACCGACTCCCAATGGGAGGCCATCCTCGCTCTGGGCGATCATGTGGACCGGGTGCTCGATAAGAATGACGTCCGCCTGACCATGGGTGGCGAGCCCACCTTTGTCTCCATCGACGATATGGACAGTCCACAGTGGAATACCGCTGCCCTCGGCCAACACAAGCTGGAGCGTGCCGGCGTGCTGGTGCGCAAGCTGAAGAAGGCCTTCGGAGCCAATGGCGTGCTGCACTATGGCCAAGGCAAGTGGTACCCGGGCGAACAACTGCCACGCTGGGCGCTGGGCTGCTATTGGCGACGCGACGGCCAATCCGTCTGGAACGAGCCCAAGCTATTGGCCGATCCGGCGAGCAACGGGGCCAGCGATGTCACCGATGCCATGCGCATGGCCCAGGCCATTGCCAAACACCTAGGCGTGCAGACCTCGCACGTGGTGCCCGGCTATGAAGACGCCATCTACTACCTGTGGAAGGAAGGCACCCTGCCCTCCAACGTGGACGTGCTCGACAACAAGATGTCCGACCCCATGGAGCGGGCACGGGTGCGCAAGGTTTTCGACCAGGGGCTCAACCGCAAGGTCGGTTTCGCGCTGCCCGTGGCCTGGGACTACCACAAGGATGGCTGGATCTCCGGTCCCTGGGCCTTCCGGCGCGGCAACATGTTCCTTATCCCGGGCGACTCAGCCATGGGCTTTCGTCTGCCCCTGGATTCCCTGATCTGGGAGCCCAAGAAGGATCGTCAGCAGGTCATTCCCAAGGATCCCTTCGACGAGCGCGACGAATTGCCGGAGATCCGCGACCGCCTGCGCATGGTCCAATCCGGCGAAACCATCGCCCGCCCGCCCGAGCCCCGTGC
>JBMYTY010000165.1:0-4790 GCA_049604855.1 Gammaproteobacteria bacterium
TCCATGATCTGGTCGATGGTTTCCCCCTGCCGGTTTTCGCCCTCGGCGGTTTGGGCATCGAGGATGAAGGCAGGGCCCGAATGGAGGGGGGAAGGGGTGTGGCCGCTATTACCGGTTTCTGGAACTGACGCGGAGCGGCGCGGCGTCAGTCATCGAACTCCCGGTCGATCGGTGCCGGTTCATCACCCGGGATGGCACGCTCCTCGCTGAACCATTCACCCAGGTCGATCAGGCGGCATCTGTCACTGCAGAAGGGCTTCCAGGGGGCGCTCTCGTCCCAATTCACCAGACAGCCGCAGCTGGGACATTTCATCCGTGTTGGAGCGGTCTCACCCGACATGTATCAGATCATGCACCGGCGAAGTTGGAAGTCGATGTCCCGGTGAACCTGAGAGGGACGTGCGCCAAGATCCTGCTGTTCCATGAAACGGATCGTGAACCGGTGACGTCCACCGCTGACCTCGGGAAAGACCGGCACGGACAGAGGAAGGGTGACCTGAACCAGTTGAAACGGACGATTCGGATCGAGCTCCGCCTGAAAGAAACCGTCTTCGGCAGTCTCCTGGGTGGAGGATGCGCTCTGGCGGGTGAGCTGCAGCAGGGTCTCAGTGGCTTCCCGCACCGGCTCGAACCGGGCGTACCAGCTATCGACTTGGTTGCGACGGGTCGGCCAGGGTTGTTGCAACCAACGGTGAAGTGCGGGCAGGTCGAAGGCGCAGGCTCCCCCGGGTATGGAGCTGCGTTGGCGGAGGCTGCTGAGTAATTCATGGTCCTTGATGAACCCCGTTGAACCACCGCTCATGGCGGAGAGCTTCGACGCCAACTCCCGAAGATTGCCCAGGACCCCATCGAGAAGACTGGCGTCAACCCCCGGGTGTTCGCGCATGGCGGATAGATTCGTGGCGTAGCGCTCGAGTTCCTTGACCAGTTCGCCGCGCAATTCCGCGCGCCCGGCCACCTCGTTGATCTCGAACATCACGTCCAGGGCGGAACGGGTGTCGTACTCGCCGCTGGCCTCGCGGTGGTGTGCCGCCTTGGTGTACAAAAACTCGAGGCGCAACAGTGCCCGCATGCGCTCATTCAGGGGCTGTTCGTAAACGATAGGTTCCAAAGCAGGAAGTCGCTTCTGGGTAGGCGGTTTGCGCGATAGGTGCGAATGATGAGCGTCGGGGGCCGGGAGGAGACGTGCGAATGTCGCTGCTTGGGCCCCAGTGCGTTTGGCCGTATCTCATGCGGTGTGTTGACCAACAGCGCGCATTCTCCCCGAGCCTTCGGGGTGTGGCAAATTCTGCTTGCCCGGGTATTCGGTTCCGCGAATGAAGCAGACCTTTGGGGTCAGGGCGAAAACCAGCGTTACGGTTTTTCAGCCCGCTCGGCCAGCTTGACCAGCGCGCCGTGGAGTGTCGAAACCTGGCTGTTCAGATCGTGTACCGACCCGCTGTTGTCAATGACATGGTCGGCCGCGGCCAGGCGTCTATCCCGGTCCCATTGCGCGCTCATGATCCGGTCCACCTGGGCGGCGTTATCACCGTCACGCGTCAGGACCCGATCCCGCTGAAGACTCCTCGGGAGGTCCACCACCACCGTCTGGTTCGTCAGGCGGTTCATGCCGGTTTCAAACAGCAGGGGAACCACCCAAAGGCAGTAGGTGGCGTGTTGTTCGCGAACCCAATGTGTCATGTATCGCCGGATGGCCGGGTGCAGGATCGCCTCCAGGTCCCTACGTGCCTGCTCGTCGGAGAAGACCGCCTGCCGCATGGACTTTCGGTCCAGGCTCCCGTCCCGGGCGATGACCCCATTGCCGAATCGTTCAGCAATGGCGCGCAATGCCGGTTGATCCGGTGCCACCACCAGGCGCGCGACGTCATCCGCATCCAGGGTGGGGACCCCGAGGTCAGAAAATATACGGGCCACCGTGCTCTTGCCCGAGCCGATTCCGCCGCTGAGCCCCACCAGGAAGGTCATGGCCCCTCAGCTTGGCAGACCGACAAAGCCGAGATAGGCCGCGATGATCCGCTCGCCCCACATCATGCTGACCCAGCCACCGGCGGCGAGGAACGGGCCAAATGGAATTCGACTGTCCCGGGCAAGCAGGCCCGTGGCCATGAGCAGCCCGCCGCCGATGGCACCCACCGCTGATGCCATCAAGGCGACCAGCGGCAATTGGGACCAGCCCAGCCAAGCGCCCAGGGCCGCGAGAAGCTTGAAATCGCCCGCACCCATCCCCTCCTTTCCGGTGAGCAGACGAAAGGCGTGGAACAGCGACCAGAGGCTCAGGTAACCGGCAATAGCACCCCATAGGGCATCCTCAAGAGGCACGGTAAGGCCAAGGCCCGCAACGGCCATGCCGAGCCAGAGCAGTGGTAGTGTGAGGCTGTCGGGAAGCAGCTGATGATCAATATCAATGCCGCTGAGTGCGATCAATATCCAGGTCATGACCGTGTAGGCCAGAGCGGTGCCCGTGAAACCCCACTGCCAGACCATCAGGGCCGCGCCTCCGCCACTCGCCAGTTCGATGAGTGGGTAACGGATGGAGATACCGGCGCCGCATGCGGAGCAGCGTGCGCGCAAAACCAGCCAGCTCAGCAGGGGAATGTTCTCCCAGGCCCTGATCCGGTGGCCGCAATGAGGACAGGTCGAGCCCGGCATCATCAGGTCGTAGCGCTCCTCCGTGGCTTCAGCTTTCTCAGTCGGCGGGGCGTCGGCTTCCAACAACTCCCGACATTCCCGTTTCCAGCCTCGCTCCATCATGATCGGTAGCCGGTGGATCACCACGTTGAGAAACGAGCCGGTGACCAAACCGAACAGACCCGCGACGAAGGCGAGCACGGCGATGGGAAGATCCGCGATCTGGGACAACACGTGGGAGACAGGGCCTCGGTGGGACGATCAGATCGCGTCGCCCATCTGGAAGATAGGCAGGTACATGGCGACGATGAGTCCACCGAGGATGACACCGAGGAAGGCCATGATCAGCGGTTCCATGAGGCTGCTGAGGCCGTCGATGGCGTCATCCACCTCTTGCTCGTAGAAGTCGGCCACTTTGGCCAGCATGGCATCCAGGGCGCCTGATTCCTCGCCAATCGCCACCATCTGCACAACCATTTGCGGGAAAAGCTGGGTCTTGTACATGGCCTGATTCAGGCGCTGACCGGTGGAGACATCTTCCTTCATGCGCTGGATGGCGTCGCCATAGATCAGGTTGCCGGTTGCCCCGGAAACCTGGTCCATGGCCTCGATCAAGGGAACGCCGGCAGCGAACATGGTGGACAAGGTTCGGGAGTAACGGGCAATCGCCGCCTTGGTGAAAATGTTGCCGAACACGGGCGCCTTCAGCAGGAACCCATGCACCTGTCTTTGAAAATCCGGCGAAGTACGGAAGGCCTGTCGAAAGATAAGCGCAACAGCGAAAATGGTACCGAACACTATGTACCACCATTGCTGCAGGGTCTCGGATATGTCGAGCACCAAGCGGGTGAAGGCGGGAAGTTCAGCTCCGAAGTCGGCGAACAGCTCCTCGAACTGCGGCACAACATAGAGCAGCAGAACACAGGTCACGATGAATGCGACCACGATCACCGCGATGGGGTAGAACAGGGCCTTCTTGATCTTGCTCTTGATGGCCTCGGTCTTCTCCATGTAGATCGCGAGCCGATCGAGCATGGTTTCCAGCGTTCCTGATTTTTCCCCCGATCGGATCAGGTTGCAGAACAGCTCGTCGAAATACTTGGGGTGTTTCTGGAGGCTGTCGGCCAAGCCGTTGCCGCCGGCGATATCGGCGCGCACCTCATTGAGCAGCGAACGCATCTCAGGGTTCTCATGACCGCCGGCGACGATGTCGAAACCCTGCACCAGGGGCACGCCGGAGGCGATCATGGTGGCCAGCTGGCGGCCGAAGATGGTGACATCCTTCTGCGTGATTTTCTGCTTTTTGCCGCCCATGAGCGGCTTCGCTTTCTTCCGGACCCGAGAAGGTTTGATGCCCTGCACGCGCAGGGCCGCCTTCACCAGGGTGGGCGATCGACCAACGATTTCGCCCTTTACGGACCGGCCATTTTTGTCCTTACCGGCCCACTCGAAGACTTCTTCCACATGTTTCTGAGCCAAGTGATGATCACTCCGTGGTTACGCGATGGACTTCTTCGAGACTGGTGACCCCTTGCATCACCTTCTTGATCCCCGACTTACGCAGGTCAGGGATGCCTTCCTTGTCCGCCTGTTTGGCCAGGGTCATGGCATTCGCGCTCTCCATGATGAGGTGGCCCATCTCCTCGGAGATGGGCATCACCTGGTAGATACCCACGCGGCCCTTGTAGCCGCCGGTGCATTGTCCGCAACCGACCGGTTTGTAGATGGTGAAATCCTCCTTGAGGTCCTCCTCGGTGAAGCCCTCCGCCATGAGCGCTTCCTTGGGGACATCGACCGGTTCCTTGCAGTGCTTGCACAGCCGTCGGGCGAGCCGCTGGGCGATGATCAGATTCAGCGAGGCTGCGATGTTGTAGGGCGGGATGCCCATGTTGACCATACGGTTGATGGTCTGCGGCGCGTCGTTGGTATGCAGAGTGGACAGCACGAGGTGGCCGGTCTGCGCCGCCTTGATGGCGATCTCGCCGGTTTCCATGTCGCGGATCTCACCGACCATGATGATGTCCGGATCCTGACGCAGGAATGACTTCAAGGCCGCCGCGAAGGTCAGGCCCACGCGTGGGTTGACGTTCACCTGGTTGATACCGGGGAGGTTGATCTCGGCGGGGTCTTCCGCGGTGGAGATGTTGCGCGTGGATTCGTTG
>JBMYTY010000166.1:0-4785 GCA_049604855.1 Gammaproteobacteria bacterium
GTCCAGCACGTAGCACATTTCTTTCTGGTCATAGTTCCAGTCGAAGGTCGAGGCTTCTTTCTCCCAGATCGGCCATTCCTCGACGTAGAGGACATCAAGTTTCGCGGGCGACGGATTATGTTCGACGGTGATTTCGTGCATTGGCGGATGTTCTTCGGGTTCAGGGTGACGGGAGCAGGCGCTGCCTGACCCGGTGCCAGAGGGTGCGCGGCCCGCGCGGCCTGGCTCGCCCCGGTTGGCCGCGATTGGCAATGAGCAGGGCCGAGGGCACATGACGTTGGATGTCGTCGACGATATCGGCGATGACGCCATCGGCGGGGCGGAAGCTGATCCACAGCAGGTTCAGACCGAGGTTGAGGTCGGCGAATATGATGCGATCGTCGTGGGCGCGCATGACCAGATCCAGGGTCCGGATGCAGGCTTCCCGATCCGCGGGCAGGCGACGGTTGAGCTTTGGGATCAGCATCATGAAATCGGCGGCCATACGACCGTTGGCATCCTCGGTCGGTGCCCTCTTCCAGAGAGGATCCGACGGCCCCCATACCGCGCCGGTCAGCGCATCCGGGGTCGGCCGATGCACGCGCAAGGGGCCTGGGCCGCTTCTCCGATGCGGTGCGGTCATCCGTTCCCGGTGCGTTTCGCGGAGGCCTGCTCTCGCGGTGCCCGGTCGATAATGACCAGGATGCCCATAAGCGGGTGGTCGATGTAGTGGAGTTCGGAGCTGCGCATACGGCGTTGGGTTGTCATGCGAAAGCCGTGCAGGCGCACGCCGGGGCCTTGAAACGAGCTTCCTGTGATAGACGGCGCGGTGCCGCCCTCGGACACTATGGGTGCGTCCTCCGGGGTGGCGGTTGGCGGCGCAATGAGACTCTCGCTGGAATAGTTTTCCGGCATCTGTCGGCGCAGGACGAGGTCCGCGTAGACGTGCAGGTAACGGCCCAATACGACGCGCACGGTGCCGTCCAGTTGGGCGAGTTCCTCGGGTGGAGGGGGCGCCAGGGGCGCAGGGGCCGAGCCGTCCGGATTGACGGGGGCCGTGGTTCCGTCGATGGCGAACGAACCGGTGGGTGCCAACGGGTCGCGTGAACCGTTGACCGGGTTTGCCGCGTCCTGAGTGACGGGACCTGAGGTATCGGTAGCCGGAGCGATGGTATTCGGGTTGGTCGAAGCCGGTCCGGGGGCTACGACCTGCCCGGCGAGTGGGTTGGGAAACATGCGCCCCCCACTGATTCGGATCGGAATCGATCCCGCGGCATCCAGCCCGGGCTGACGCCAACGCAGGTGAGCCAGGGGTTGATAGGCGGGTGAGCGCGCCATGGCGATGCGGGCGTTGGCCAGGGTCTTGGACGATTCGGGCAGGGCGACGAAACCCGCGGTGTTGAAGCTTCCGCCGGGTACGGGGGCGCTACCGCCCTGGGTGCGGAACAGGTCCAGGGCCCCGCCGGTATCGGGAGTGGCGGCGGGGGGCCATTGTTCGGCGAATGCACCCGCGTCACTGCTGCGTTCGAACACGATGAGTTCAACGTCGTAGTAGCGGGTTTCGTCGGGCTGCGCGACGGAGCTGAGCGGGAGCAGTGCAACTATGAGCAGCGGGAACAGGCGCATCGGGGATAGGGTCCGTGGAGTCGTCTCGGTCAGGAGTATGCCGGGCCGGGGCTATGTGTCCAAACGGGGTCGGCGCACCGTTTGACCTACCCGGCCAGAATAGTGCGCAGCGCGTCGACCAAAGCCTCGCACTCTTGCCGTGTACCGATGGTGATGCGCAGGAACTGATCGATGCGCGGTAGCTTGAAGTGACGCACGATGATGCGCCGTTCGCGCAGTTCGCCGGAGAGATCCGCGGCATCGTGATCCGGATGCCGGGCGAAAACGAAATTGGCGTGCGACGGCACGACCCGGAAGCCCAGGTCCATGAGGGTGGCGCTGAGCCATTGCCGGGTGTCCATGATGTCGCCGCGCGTGCGGTCGAAGTGTTCCCGGTCGTCCATGGCCGCGACACCGGCGGCTTGCGCCATGCGGTCGAGGGGGTAGGAGTTGAAACTGTTCTTCACCCGTTCGAGGGCCTCGATCAGCGGGGCTTGGCCCACGGCGAATCCGATGCGCAGGCCGGCCAGGGAGCGAGCCTTGGAGAAGGTCTGGGTCACCAGCAGGTTCGGGTGTTCGCTAACCCAGGGGATGACCGATTCGCCGCCGAAATCCACATAGGCCTCGTCCACGACAACGACGGATGTCGGGTTTGCCGTGGCCAGTTCCTGGATGTGCTCCACCGGCAGCAGTCGACCGGTGGGGGCATTGGGATTGGGGAAGATGATGCCGCCGTTGGGTCGCTTGTAGGCCGTGACGTCGATCTCGAAATCGTCGTTCAAGGCCACGGCTTCGTAGTCCACGCCGTAAAGACCGCAGTAGACCGGGTAGAAGCTGTAGGTGATATCCGGGAACAGGATCGGCTGCTCGTGCTTGAGCAGGGCCTGAAAGATATGGGCCAACACCTCGTCGGACCCGTTCCCGATGAAGACCTGGCTCGGCTCGATTGCGTAAAAGCGCGCGATGGCCGCCTTGAGTGAGTCGCTCTCGGGATCCGGATACAGGCGCAGACTGTCATCCGCGACCGCGTGTAGAGCCTCGATCGCCTTGGGCGAGGGGCCATAGGGATTCTCGTTGGTATTGAGCTTGATCAGGTCCTGGACCTTGGGCTGCTCCCCGGGGACATAGGGGGTAAGGCGGCGGACGGTGTCGCTCCAAAACTGACTCATGGGGGCCGGACCGGTTGGGAGAATGAAGTGAAAGGTGGGGGATTGTCCGCCTGATCCGTGGCCGTGAAAAACCCGGGATCAGCGTGTCGGGCTCAGGGATTGAGTCACCCGCGGTGTTCCGATGGCGCCACCGACGAGTTCACGAGGTCATCGTTATGGAACCCATCAGCATTCAGCTATTCGCCCTGGTCACCCTGTTTACCGTTCCGCTAGCCGTTCTTGGCGTGCTCAGCATGGCGGCGGACGCTGTCCAGCGCTGGCGTGGTGTTCAGCCCGGGCCCCGGAGGCGGCCTATGGCGACGCCTCTCGTTGATAACGTAAGCGAGCCGCGGTTGCGGGTCTGAATCCGCTTGCGTGGCGCGCCTGAAGTGTGCGCCATGGACTTCTGGCGGCTTGTTTCCTCAGGCCTGCTGGCGCTGCGCGGCCAACTCGGCCATGCCGTGCAAGCCCCCCTTGACCACGGTGGCCTTGATGCCGTGCTGGGCCAGCACGAAGGCCGCCGCCTGGGAGCGGCGTCCGGTGTCGCAGTAGATGAGGTAGCTCTTTTCGGCGTTCAGCTGTTTGACTTTGCCGCGGATGAAGAACAGAGGCAGATTTACCGCGCCACGGATATGGGAGCGGGTGTACTCGCTGGGTAGTCGGACATCGACCCAGATGGCGCCTTCCTTGCCCAGCTTGTTGGCCTCCGTCCATTCCACCTCTTCGACGACGGGGGCCGTCAGCAACTCGATGAAATCGGCCTTGGCCAGGCGCATGAGTTCACCGGCGGTGAGCATGCGGATGGTGGCGTTGCGCTTGTTGTTCGAAATGAGGGCATCTTCGCCAAACGAATCCCCCGACTTGAGCTCGGCGAGGCGCAGCCCATCCGGGGTGCGCGGCGTTTCCCGGATCACCTCGCAGGTGCCGGATTTGATGACGTAGAAGTAATCGCCATCGTCACCCTGCTGGATGATGGTATCGCCCGTATCGGCCTTCATCGGTTCCATCCGGGTCAGCACGGTGTGGATGTTGGCTGGCGGGATTTCGTAGAACGCCTGATTGGCCAGCAGCTTGGTCATCCAGTCGTTGTCTTCCTCACCTTCGCCACCATCCTCGACGTCCATCACCTCCATGCCACCCGCTTCCTGGTCCCAGGTCAGCATGATGTCCAGGGTGTTGGTATCGACGCGTGCGACCTTGCAATCGGCCACGGCCTTGCAACTGTGCTGTCGGGGGGAACTGGGTGACAGCGGGTGCAGGGCGTCGTCACTGCCGGCTTCGATGATTTCGGGGTCGTCGTCGGCGCGGGGGTCGAGTTGCACCGAGCCGGAGACCAGGTAGATGGCGCGCCGGTCCGTGTCGCCCTTCTTGAACAGCGTGGCCCCAGCCTTGATGGCCTCGAACTTCGTGCTCTGCTGAAGCAGACGTTTGAAGTTCTCAGTGCTCAGCGCATCCAGCGGAACCAGCTCACGAAGCTGTTTGATATCAGACTGGTCTAGTCCCATGTGCCTGCGGGAATGCACCCGGATGAAAAGGGTGGTGAAAGTTGTCGAGAAGCTACCCCGCGTGCGGGGTCAACGCAAGATGGATCAATCACTTGTACGTGTTTTTTCGTGAGATTCCAGACGCCGTTCGGTGCGCCAGCTAACGATGATTCGCGGACTGTGAACCGGTTCACGGAAAATGCCGAGCAGGAGGTGTAAGCGGGTGATCCATTCAAGAGCGCCTGGCCTGTTTGTCCGCGATTCGCTGAAAGGGTTCCCGGCATCGCCTTCAAGGCGTCGTGCTGCCACAATACGCGCCCGTTCACGCCCCGGTAGCTCAGCTGGATAGAGCAGCCGCCTCCTAAGCGGCAGGTCGGAGGTTCGAATCCTCTCCGGGGCACCAAAGCAAAAGGCCGGGACCTGTACGCAGGTCCCGGCCTTTTTTTGAGTTTGCCATTTAACTTCTTCGCTTTCTCGTTTGCTATTGCTTCAATTGTTTTAGCGACACTTAATTTTGCGTCAGGCAATATAACCTTCGACAACTGCTCCAAAACCTTGTATGTTTCTTT
>JBMYTY010000167.1:0-4775 GCA_049604855.1 Gammaproteobacteria bacterium
CGCCCTGCCCTCCGGCGGCCTTTTCCACCACGGGGTCCCGGCTCTGGCGGTTCATGGACTCGACCAGGCGCCAGGCACGCCGGTAGGACATCGCCATGGAGCGCGCCGCGGCGCTGATGGAACCGTGCTCACGAATACGCCTCAGCAGCACCACCCGGCCATGGCCCAGAAAGGTGCCCTCCGGACCCTTGATCCAGAGTCGCCCGTGCACGCGGAAATCGCGGTCGTCCATCGCTATCCCCAGCTTGGATGTTTAGATATTCACCGTTATATCCCGACAGGAACAACGGTTCCAACGAAGCTCCACCGCGAGGCGGCCCGCGCACAAGTCACGACCGGGGCGCAATTGAGGATTGTCAATTTTCGGCACAAAACGGCTCGCCGTATACGAATCTTGAGGGCGCTCAAGTTTTTTTTGTTCCGGGTTGTCGCATGGTGTCCAGACGTTTAAGTCACCCACACGTTCCATGGATCCAGCCCGCCGCCAATTCCTCCGTGCCCGCCCCGTCCGTGAAGCAACCGCCCGCCCACCGTGGTCCGTCGCCGAGGAGGATTTCACGGGCACATGCAGCCGCTGCGATGAGTGCGTGAGCGCGTGCCCCCAGCGGGTACTGGTCAGGGGGGACGGCGGTTTTCCCGAGTTCAGTCCCCGGCTCGGAGGCTGCGATTTCTGCGGCAAATGCGTCACCTCCTGCGATACCGGCGCCCTGAACCGCGCCATCGACGACGATCGCCCGGCCCTGCCGTGGCATGCCGTCATCGGTTCCGGGTGCCTGGCGAACACGGGAGTCGAATGCCGGATCTGCGCCGAATCCTGCGAGCGCATGGCGATCCGCGTACGCCTAGTCGTGGGCGGAGCACCCATGCCCGAGCTGGACGCCGCCGCCTGCAATGGCTGTGGCTTCTGCATCCACGACTGCCCATCGGCGGCCATCACCCTCAAGGCAAACGCCCAATGACCGAACCAACCGGTAGCGAAATCCGCGTCGCCGGGCTGCTCGTCCACACCAACGCGGCGCGCTCCGAAGCCATCCACACCACACTCGATGCCATGCCCGGCGTCGAGGTCGCCACCCGCACCGATGACCACCGCCTCGTGGTGGTCTGCGAGGAACTGCCGGGGGCCCCACGCCTATCCGACACCATAGTCGCCATCGACCAGGTCGAAGGCGTCATCAACACATCACTGGTCTACCAACACACCGAACCCGAAGACGACGAAGCGGACGACGCTCCGGCCACCGCCGCCTGATCACAGCATCACGACCCAAGGCCAGAACACGGGCCTGACCGGCGCGAGACCGGACGGCCACGAAATCGACAGGCCCCAAAAACAGGCCCAGAAACAGGCCCCTGAGAGGAGAGACCTACCATGAGCACCACCCGGCGCGACTTCATCAAAACCAACGCGGCCGCCGCCACGGCCGCCGCCGCGGGCATCACCCTTCCCGGCATCAACGCCGCACAGGCGAAGAGCGACGACAGCATCCGCTGGGACAAGGCGCCCTGCCGTTTCTGCGGCACGGGATGTTCCGTGCTGGTCGGCGTCAAGGACGACCGCGTAGTCGCCACCCAGGGTGACCCCGACGCGCCCGTGAACCGCGGTCTGAACTGCATCAAGGGCTACTTCCTGTCCAAGATCATGTACGGCAAGGATCGTCTCACCCAGCCCCTGCTGCGCATGAAGGATGGCAGGTACGACAAGAACGGCGATTTCACGCCGGTGAGCTGGGACCAGGCCTTTGACGTCATGGCCGAGAAATGGAAGGCCTCCCTGAAAAAGGACATGGCCGCCAACAAGGGCAAGAAGGTCACCGAGATGACCTCCTCCGTGGGCATGTTCGGCTCCGGCCAGTGGACGGTCTGGGAGGGCTATGCCGCCTCCAAGCTCTTCAAGGCCGGCTTCCGCTCCAACAACATCGACCCCAACGCCCGCCACTGCATGGCCTCGGCCGTGGCCGGTTTCATCCGCACCTTCGGCGCCGACGAGCCCATGGGCTGCTACGACGACCTGGAGCACGCCGACGCCTTCGTCCTCTGGGGCTCGAACATGGCGGAGATGCACCCCATCCTGTGGTCCCGCCTCACCGACCGCCGCCTGACCGCACCCCACGTAAAGGTCGCCGTGCTGTCCACCTTCACCCATCGCAGCTTCGAACTGGCCGACCAGCCGGTCATCTTCAAGCCCCATTCCGACCTGGCCATCCTCAATTTCATCGCCAACTACATCATCGAGAACGGTGCGGTGAACGAGGACTTCGTCGCCAAACACGTGAACTTCAAACGCGGCAACACCGACATCGGCTATGGCCTGCGTCCCACCGACGCACGCGAGAAGGCGGCGAAAAACGCCAAGAAGGCCGGCGGCGCCGCGCCCATGAACTTCGACGAATTCAAGGCCTTCGTGAAGGAATACGACGTCAAGAAGGCCTCCGAGATCTCCGGCGTACCGGAAGACCAGTTGATAGAGCTCGCCAAGCTCTATGCCGATCCCAAGCGCAAGGTCGTCTCCTACTGGACCATGGGCGTGAACCAGCACACGCGCGGCACCTGGGTGAACAACCTCATCTACAACGTGCATCTGCTCACCGGCAAGATCTCCGAGCCCGGTAACGGCCCGTTCTCCCTCACCGGCCAGCCCTCCGCCTGCGGCACCGCACGCGAGGTGGGAACCTTCGCCCATCGCCTACCCGCGGACCTGGTGGTCAAGAAGGAGGAACACCGCGACTTCTCCGAGAAGGTGTGGAAACTGCCCAAGGGCACCCTCAACGGCAAGGTTGGCTACCACGCCGTACTGCAGAGCCGGATGCTCAAGGATGGCAAGCTCAACTGCTACTGGGTGCAATGCAACAACCAGATGCAGGCCGGACCGAACATCAACGACGAGATGTATCCCGGCTGGCGCAACCCGAAAAACTTCGTGGTCGTCTCCGACCCCTACCCCACGGTCTCGGCCATGGCCGCCGACCTGATCCTGCCCACCGCCATGTGGACGGAGAAGGAGGGCGCCTACGGCAACGCCGAGCGCCGCACCCAGTTCTGGCGCCAACAGGTCCAGGCCCCGGGCGAGGCCCGCTCCGACATCTGGCAGGTAGTGGAATTCTCCAAGCGCTTCAAGATGGAGGACGTCTGGCCCGAGGAACTTCTGGCCAAGGCGCCTGAGTACAAGGGCAAGACCCTGTTCGAAGTCCTGTACGAAAACGGCGTGGTGAACAAGTACCCGGTGCAGAAGGTCACCGACTCCGACGGCAACGAGTACGCCAACGCCGAGATGGATTCCTTCGGCTTCTACCTGCAGAAGGGCCTGTACGAGGAATACCGCGTGTTCGGCATCGAGGGGCCCAAGAAGGGCCATGACCTGGCCGAGTTCGACCAGTACCACCAGGTGCGCGGCATGCGTTGGCCGGTGGTAGATGGCAAGGAAACCCTGTGGCGCTACCGCGAGGGCTATGACCCCTTCGTGGAGAAGGGCAAGGGCGTGCAGTTCTACGGCAAGCCCGACGGCAAGGCGAACATCTTCGCCCTGCCCTACGAACCCGCCGCCGAGAGCCCGGACGGCGAGTACGACCTGTGGCTGAGCACCGGTCGCGTGCTCGAACACTGGCACTCCGGCTCCATGACCCAGCGCGTGCCCGAGTTGCACCGCGCCGTTCCCGACGCCGTGGTGTACATGAACGCCGAGGACGCCACCGCGCGTGGGCTGACCCGGGGCCGACCGGCCCGGCTCCAGACCCGTCGCGGAGAGGTCATCGCCCGGGTCGAAACCCGCGGGCGCAACAAGATGCCCAAGGGCGTGGTGTTCATCCCGTTCTTCGACGCCAGTCGACTGGTGAACAAGCTCACGTTGGATGCGACCTGCCCCATCTCCAAGGAGACGGACTTCAAGAAGTGCGCGGTGAAGGTAACGCCGGCTTGAGATGAGCGCGGGATGAGGCGAGGGGGCTGAGGTGATCCGTCACCACGCTCCACCGCCCTCCTCGCCCCTCTCTCCTCACCCCATTCATGAACAGCCGTCGTCAATTCCTGGCCGATATGGCCCGCGCCACCTTTGGCGTGGGCGTGTTCGGTGTCGGGCTGGGGATGTACGCCCAGCGCGCGGCCTCCCTGCCCGCTCAGGCCATCCGGCCCCCCGGGGCACTGCCGGAGGCCGACTTTCTGTCCGCCTGCATCCGCTGCGGACTGTGCGTGCGCGACTGCCCCTTCGACACCCTGAAGCTCGCCACCCTGGGCGAGGATGTCGCCACCGGCACCCCTTATTTCACCGCCCGCGATATCCCCTGCGAGATGTGCGAGGACATCCCCTGTGTTGTGGCCTGCCCAAGCGGTGCTCTCGATCCGACCCTGTCCGATATCGATGACGCCCGCATGGGCCTGGCCGTTCTCATCGACCAGGAGACCTGCCTGGCCTTCCTCGGCCTGCGCTGCGAGGTCTGCTACCAGGTCTGCCCGCTCATCGACACCGCGATAACCCTGGACCGCGAACACAACACCCGTAGTGGCAAACACACCTTTTTCAAACCCGTGGTGCACTCCGAGAGCTGCACCGGTTGCGGCAAATGCGAAAAGGCCTGCGTGCTCGAGGAAGCCGCCATCAAGGTCCTGCCCCAACAGGTGGCGAAGGGAGAACTCGGGGCCCACTACCGCCTGGGCTGGCGGGAGAAAGAAAAGGCAGGCCGCGCCCTGGTGGCCCCGGACGGCAAGCACGAATACAACCTGCCAGAAGGCCTGCGCTACGAACACGAGGGACGGGGCCTGCTCCCCGACGCCCCGTCAAC
>JBMYTY010000168.1:0-4747 GCA_049604855.1 Gammaproteobacteria bacterium
ACATCCGAATTCGGACCGCGATCAATGAGGTCACCCACGGAAAACAGACGATCTCGCCCCGGCACGAACTCCAGCTCGTCCAGGCGATCCTTGAGTGCGATGAATTCGCCGTGGATATCACCCACGATCAGGTCACGCCCCACTTCGTTGTGTTCCAGCCGGACTACCGCGTCGGCGGTCATGGATCTCCCCCATGGGGTTAAAAAACCAACTTCGCGATTAAAACACTGTTTTCATCGCTCTGCACAAAGTCTCGGCAAGCATATGAAAAATCAAATAAATCTTTAACAGTCCATTACCCGATCAAGGGCCCGGTCCAGGACCCTGGCCTCAACCCAGCAACGCGCTTGGGAATTATCAATGCGGCGCCTCGATTTCTTAACCATTATCTAACGCAAAGTGCGGAAACAATTCCAACTCCCAACCCACGCACATCCGGAGGGCAGACACTCCAAACCTGACGATTCGACACGAGAGACAGCACCCATGAACAGCGCGAAAACACCTGACAAAAAACCCCCGGCTATCCGACCCCGGGCACTGCACGCCCCGGCCCCCGGTGCCAAACACATTCGCCACCGCGCGCTCACCCTCGCGGCGCTACTTGGGGCGATATCGGGGACAATACCGGGATTGGGCGCTGGCATCCCCGCCGCCCATGCCGTGGACGCGAACGCTGATCCCGCCACTGAGTACGGCCGGGTGGTCGCGGTTCACGATGGGAATTCTTTCCGCATGGCCCGTGACGGCGGCGGTGAACTGCGCGTGAAACTGGCCTGCACCATCGCGCCCGAGAGTGGCGAACCGGGCGCTGAGTACGCGCGCGCCGCCCTGAGTTCCGAGGTTCTGGGCAACCCGGTAAGCGTTCGCATCCTGGGCTGGGAGCGCGGCCATGCCATCGGGCACGTCTATCACGAGGGCGCCCGCGTGGGCGAAGCCCTCCTCCGCAAAGGCGCGGCGGTGCGCGCGGCGGGCGGATGAGATCGGCGCGGGTCACGCGGCGAACAGACGCGCCCCGCTCCCGCTCCTTATCCTGCTCTTCAGGCCTTACCGGACAGCACGGACTTGGCCTCCTCCCAGAGGCCTTCGAGTCTTGCCGCCGACGTCTCCTCCAATCGTCCACCCGCCGAGGTCACCACGCCTTCGAGGTAACGAAAACGTTGCTCGAAGCGGCGGTTGGCGCCGCGCAAGGCGGTTTCCGGATCGACATCCGCGTGACGACAGAGGTTGACGCAGGCAAACAGCAGGTCCCCCAGCTCGTGTTCCAGCGCCGCGTCGGGCGTCACCGGACGCCCATCGGGGGCCTCGCCGCGATCCAGTTCGGCGCGGACCTCGTTCAACTCCTCCTCGACCTTGTCGGCGACGGGATCGATCGAGTCCCAGTCGAAGCCGACACGCGCCGCACGCCGCTGCAGTTTCCCCGCCTTGAGCAGCCCGGGAAGAGCTCCGATCCCATCCAGAACGCTCGGCGCCCGGCGCTCCTGCTCGGCGCGCGCCTCCCGCTCCGCGGCCTTATGTGTCTCCCAGGCCCGGGTCTGCGCCTCCGCATCCTCGACGCTGGCATCCGCGAATACGTGGGGGTGGCGGCGCACCAACTTCTCCGCGACCGCGTTGACCACGTCCGGAAACCGCCAAAGTCCTTGCTCCTCAGCCATGCGGGCATAGAACACGATATGAAACAACAGATCGCCCAATTCGTCCTTCAGGTCATCCCAGTGCGACCGTTCAATGGCCTCAACCACCTCATAGGCTTCCTCGATGGTGTAGGCGGCAATCGACCGGAAGTCCTGCTCCAGGTCCCAGGGACAGCCGTTTTGCGGGTCACGCAGGGCGGCCATAATGTCGACCAGCCTTTGAATCGGTGCGTTATCAGTCATGGGGTTAGATGATCGGCAATGAAATCGTCAGCGGGGAATGAGAGCAAAGAAGAGGTGCGCATCTACGACGGCCGCGTCATCGGCGTCTCCCGGCGGCAGGTCACCCTGCCGGACGGGGCCGAGCTCGGCGTGGAAATGGTACGCCACCCCGGCGGCGCGGCCATCGTGGCGGTGGACAGGGACCATCGTGTCTGCCTGCTGCGCCAGTACCGCCCCGTCATCGACCAATGGATCTGGGAAATTCCGGCCGGCAAACTCGAAACGGGCGAACCGCCCGAGGAGACCGCGCGCCGAGAACTGGCCGAGGAAGCGGGACGCGAAGCCCGGCAGTGGCAGTCGCTGGGCCTGATGCTGCCCACACCGGGATTCTGCACGGAACGCGTCCACCTCTACCGCGCCACGGATCTGTCCGAAGTGCCCACCGCCCATGAACCCGGGGAGGTCATGGAAATCCATTGGCTGGCCTTTGACGAAGCCCAGGCCATGGCACTGGATGGCCGCATCGAGGACGCAAAATCCGCGCTGGCACTGCTGCGCGCGACAAGGCCCTGAGGTTTGCACGGGCTTTGACCGAATGCCCTCAAACCCTGCGCCAGAGGAGAATCCGGTTGTTCACCGGCATCTCGTAATCCCGGGCCAGATCGAACCCTGCCCGCGCGAACTCCTCCACCAGCTCATCACGATCCCGAATACCGCTTTCCGGGTCGCGCGCCTTTAACCAGTCATCAAATCGGGCATTGCTTTCACTGCTGTACCGACCGCCGTAGTTGAATGGACCGTAGACCGCCACCAGACCTCCCGGGGCCAGCAACGGCGCACAGCTCCGGATGCACGCTTTGACCGCTTTCCAGGACATGATGTGGAAGGTGTTGGCGCTATAGATGGCGTCGTAACCGCCAGCGAGGTGCCAGGGCGGATTCTCCGCATCGAGGGCGATGGGCGGGCTGATATTGCTGAGCCCGGCCTCCTCGACCCAGGCCGCGATCCCCGCGAGCGCGGCGGGAAGGTCCGTCGGTTGCCAGCGCAGATAATCAAGCGCCGCCGCGAAATGCACGGCGTGTTGCCCCGTCCCCGCGCCGATCTCAAGAACCGAGCGTCGATCCGCGAAGGCCTCGCGCAGCACATCGAGGATGACATCGCGGTTCTGCTCCGCGGATTCGGCATAGGGCTTGTTCATGGCTCGATTTCCCGGAACGGCGAATGGGCGCTCAACTCGTCCTTGTAATCCTCCATCATTCCCGCTTCGTCGTGGACATGGCGGGCAATCAGGTCGTGAAAACGCCGATCGGCCATCCAGTGCGTCGACCACGTGGTGCTGGGCAGGAATCCGCGGGAGATCTTGAACTCGCCCTGTGCCCCCGGTTCGAAGCGGGTCAAGCCCTCGCGCAGGCAGTACTCAAGGCCCTGGTAGTAACAGGCTTCGAAATGCAGGCCATCAACATGTTCCAGACAGCCCCAATGACGGCCGTACAAGGTGTCGTCTGAGCGGAACATGACCGAAGCCGCGAGCGGCGCCGCCTGCTCTGAATCGCCCCGATACGCCAGCACCACGACGATGCTTCGCGGCATGGTGCGCCCCACCTCGCGGAAAAAGCCCTCGCTGAGCGTGGCGTGACCACTCTTGCGCTCGAAGGTCGAGCGGTAGAAGCGATGCAACCAGGACCAATGCGCATCGTCCATCTCGTCCCCATGACGCACCTCCAGCCGAACTCCCGCCTCCGATACCAGGCGCCGTTCCCGACGGATGTTCTTTCGCTTCTTCGAGGTCAGGGCCGCCAGGTAGTCATCGAAGTCCCGCCAATCCCCCGGGTTTCGCCAATGGAACTGCACGCCCTGCCTCGAAAAGAACCCCCGCTCCACCCAGGCGTCGCTTTCGGCTTCATGGGGAAACAACACATGTATGGACGAAAACCCGGCCTCGCGAGCGTCGGACACCAGCGTGTCCATCAGCGCGTGCGCCACGGCATCCGCATCCTCTCCCGCCGCCAGCAACAGGCGCTGACCCGATGCCGGTGTGTAGGGAACGGCACTGACCAGTTTGGGGTAATAGCGAAGGCCGTGACGGTGGTAGGCATCCGCCCAGGCCCAGTCGAACACCAGTTCGCCGTAGGAGTTGGTTTTGCCGTAGCAGGGTATGGCGCCGACCAGGCGATCCTCACGCCAGGCCGTGAGGTGACGCGGGTACCAGCCCCACTCCTCCCCCACCGCACCTTCATTCTCCAAGGCGAGAAGAAAGGCATGGGCGATGAAGGGATCACCCCCTCGTACCAGGGCATCCCACTGATCGGCCCGGACCCGGGACATGGAGTCTAGTCGTTCGATCCTCAGGGAACTGGCGTGCATGGTTCATGGGGGCTGTGCCGGGAAAGTGGGATCAATTTGGCACGAGCGCCGACGTATCGAACCCGCGAAACTTTCCGGAAGCACGGAATCAAGGTAAAAAGGCGGCCTAAGTCCGGCATACCGGGCGATCACAATCCGGCTGACGCGGATGCCATTGCGGCGAAAAGACCAGGACCTTGCCAACTAAATGCGCCCCGTACTGATAGATCTCGATGGCACGCTCATAGACGGGCCGACGGCGGAGAGCCTGTTTTTCGACTACCTCTCGCGCCGGAGCATCCTGAAAAGTAAGCACTATTTCGCTTACTTCTGGTTCATGGCGCGTTGGTTCTTCCGCTACGGCGTGGCGATCAAGCGGGTGAACAAGGCCTATGTGGCCGGTATGCGTCGCGCCGACGTTGACGTCTACGCCCACAGTTTCGTGAAGAACATCCTGTTCGATCTGGTGCGCCCGGAAATGTGGGCGCGCATCGAAGAGCATCAGCAACAGGATGACATCATCATCCTGTTGACCGAGGCACCGGAGC
>JBMYTY010000169.1:0-4738 GCA_049604855.1 Gammaproteobacteria bacterium
CCGGACTGAGAATATCCGTGCGCAGGGCCATGCCGGCGTTCTGAACGTGACAGTTGGCGCAGGAGAAGTTCAGCTGGCCTCGCTTGGCGTAGTAGAACTGCTTGCCCGCCGCGTAGGCAGCCTCGGCGTCGGCATCGGGAATCGATACCTCCGTTACCTGGTCGCGAGACTCATAAGCCATGTAGGCGAGGAGAGAGGCAATGGCACCCTTGCTGTATTTCAGAGCTTTCTCGCCGTTCGCCTCACGACACTCGTTGAGAGCGAGCGGCAAGGTCACGACCATCTTTCGATCCTTGTCCCAATGGGGGAAATTCTTACGCTGAGCCGGGCCGTCGGCGAAGCAGTCCGCGTAGCCCTTTCCATTGGCGAACGGGGTATTCCACATGGTCTCCCCTTCCTCAATCATCGGTTCATAGGGCGGGAATTCCTCGATGGCCTCCCAGGTTTCACGCGACACAGGGTCAATGGAATAGACCCCATTGGCGAACTCCGCCGGGTCCGTCACCTGGGTGAATTTCTTCGCGAAGTAGCCTTGGAAGACCTTCAGATCCTCTTCCGGAGAAGCCTGCACCGCGGTGGAGACTCCACTCATCACGGCAACAGCCGTGCTCAGGGCGATAATCGTTTTCATCGTATGTTGCTCCTCGATCCGCTTCACAGGGTCATGACGAAGTCGACAATCTTGTTGATCTCGTCTTCGCTCAGGGCGCCATGCTTACCGAAGGGGGGCATGGTGGTTTCCGGATTGAACTTCTGAGGGTCATAGATCCGGTCATGAACCACTTTGGGATCGGGGAATCGGGCCTTCATGGCGATCAGCGGCGGCCCGATATTCCCGGGGCTGACGCCACCGGCAATCATGTGGCAGGCAAGGCAGTTGCCTTTCTTGCGATCGAAGGCCAGGGCCTTGCCTTCCTCCAACGCCTTCGCATCGGCGGCAACACTGGTGGCGGGGAACGCGAACAGCCCCACACCCAATACCGTCGCGAGCGCACTGACGCCCAGCAACCGGTTAACGGTTTTCATCATGTCTCTCCTCTCATTGCTATCGTTGACGATGCAGTTTTTTGGTTTTTCCGCTTCGGGCCGTCCGGTTGACGACAACCTGAAACGTAAACCCAAGCTTTGACGTAACACCGCACGGTTCTATTCCCGACCTTTCACGACTCGCTCCGATGGATGCGTGTTGCGGCCCACTCAGTTTTGCACCCGGGGGATCCGGAAATCCACAGAAAAGTGAGGCGGCACCGACCGTCACTGGAACACGACCCAGCTCTCCCGTTGTCACAACAACCCGGCGAGGTACCCATCGAGCGTCTGCCGGTCCACCCGCCCCCTATGGGTATGACGGATGGTTCCCGTTCTGTCGATCACCACCGTGTAGGGCAACAGGCCCTGGGGATTGCCGTAGGCCGCGCTCAAGGCCGCACCGACGCCTTCCTCCACCAGGACAGGGAACACCACGTCGAATTCAAGCATGAAGGCCTTCACCTTCGCGGCCTGGTCAAATGCCACTCCGATTACGGAGACTCCCTCTGCCTCGTAATCACGCGCCGCGGAAACCAGGACCGGCATCTCCTCTCGGCAGGGCGGACACCATGTTGCCCAGAAATTCACGACCAGAACCCGACCATCCCACTCACTGAGACGACGGGGTGATCCCGAAGCATCGGGAAGATGGATGTCCGGACGTAATTCACCGACGACCGAACGTTCCGTCGCGTGCGAGGCCCCGGAAGCGACCCCTTCCTCCTGACTTCCCGTTAGAGCGAATTGCACCGCGAAGCCAAACAGCGCACTGAGCAGGGCAATGAACAGAGGTAGACGCCAGGAACCAGCCATAAACGAAACGACAGTGTTTTGAACGGGCGGGCGAGCTTAGCCCGACGGCGCTCGATCCAACAGTCGTCGCGAGAAGTGAGCCTTACCCAGGGTATGGAAATCGGGCGGCTGACGAGCGTTGATATACTCCGAGCTCATTCCCCTTTGCCACACGCGCACGATGTCAAACGCACCTCCCCCCCCCACCCTGCTCCAACTCCTTGGCAGCGTGCTCTCGGCTTTCTTCGGCGTGCAGAACAGTCGCAACCGGGAGCGCGACTTCAAGCACGGCAAACCCCACCAGTTCATCATCCTGGGCCTGCTGGCCACGGTGGCGTTCATCACCCTCGTGGTCGTGCTGGTAAAGGTCGTGACCGGATTGGTCGGAGCCTGAGCGCCCGCGGCACCCTGTCATACGGGCGGCAGACGTTCTGAGCCTGTCCGGGAATAATCAGGGAAACTCGGGAATGTTCGGCTCCACGCCCTGGATATCCGCCTCAGGATGATGAGACCGGACCAACTCGGAGATTTCGTCCACCCGATCCTTCGGTACATCGATCATCATCAGGACACCTCCCTCCGCGATTCGATCTTCGAAATCCGCCAAACGGCTGTTCGGCACATCCACTCCAATCATCCCCGAGACCCAGGCGCCGATTCCAGCACCGGCCAAGGCGATACCCAGTATCGCCCCGCCGCCCAGAACCATCCCCGGTATGGCCAAGGCGCCAAGGCCCGCCACGACCCCCGTCGCACCGCCCAGGGCGAGACCTTGCTCGACGGCATGTACAAAGTCACTCTTCTGCAAGAGGTTCGCTTCGGGCAATTCACCCAGGTCCGTACCCTCGCTCGCCAACGCGTGAATGTGGGATTCGTCGATCCGGGCGAGTAACAACTCCTCGACCACCACGCCCGCCTGATCGACACCGGGCAACATGAAATACAAACGCCTGCGCATGGTTTCACCCTCCTCCGAGACGTCCCGGCATATGAAGTGTGATGTCGCCGGGCGATATAACCCAGTATAGACGTCGGTTGGATTCCGCTATGGAAGCACCACCACAAACGAAAAACGGCCCCCCGAAGGGGACCGTTCTCGACCAGGCAACCGGCAGGCCGTTGACGGCCGTCTCAACCCATCAATGAGGTGCAACGGAAAGCTTGGATTCCTGGGATGCATAGAACGCCGCCAGGTTGCGCATATCCTCATCGCTCAGAGGCGCCACCATACCGGCCATGATCGGATTGGTACGCTTACCGGCCTTGTACTGCTTGAGTGCTTCGTAAAGGTAATCCTCCCACTGCCCGGCCAGCGTCGGATACATGGGGATGACCGCCACGCCATTAGCCCCATGACAGCCCGCGCAGGTAGCCGACTTGGCTTTGCCCGCCTCGGCATCCCCGCCGGCATGAGCCGATCCCATGGCCAGCACCGATGCGGCCATCAAAGAAAAAATCACTGATTTCATTTCGTTATCCCGTCTGTTTTGTAGCGAGCGGCCGTCTTACTTACCGAGGCCGGAGACGTAAGAGGCGATATCAGCCATGTCCTGATCGGACAGGCTCGCGGCTTGGGATTTCATGGTCTCGTGAGGACGGCTCCCGTTCTTGTAGCCCTTGAGTGCCTCAACGATGTAGGCCTCGTTCTGACCCGCGATACGCGGCACGCGGTAGCTGGGGTACACGTTGTAATAACCGGGAATGGAATGACAACCGGTGCAGGTATCGAATTTCACCTTACCCGCGGCCGAGTCGCCCGCAGCCTGCGCCGGTGCACCCAACGCGAATGCAAAGGCGGTAGCGAATGCGCTGACATAGCGTCGCTTGATCATTGTTCTCTCTCTCAAGTGTGGATCGTCAAGCTGGTCACTGACGGATTCCGTGGCCTCAACGGCCGTACCGTCAGCCTGCCCGCGAGCGGGCTCCTTACCCCCCACAGGCGAAATGACGCCGGAGTATAACCACATTGATCCAGCGCAACAAAGAAGCCGAAAAGGCACGTTAACAGCAACGTCAGAGGCCTGGCGCCAAGGTGCGCTACGGACTCAAAATCAGGAATCGCGGCGCTCACCAGCGCGCGCTGACACTCTCCATCGGCTTGACCCGCGTATCAAACCCGCGATTGAACCCCGTCTCAAACACAAGGGCGCCCCCCTGGCGCCCGAAAGGAAACGGTCAGACGTAGAAAAACTGCATCCGGATGCCCCCGATCTCCACCACGTCCTCGGGGACCAACTGCTGCCCGTTGGCCGGAAGTGGTTGACCATTGACCTGGGGAACAACACCACCGCCAGCGGATTCAACATGGATGAGGAAGAAGCCGTTTGGCCTGCGACTGATCGCCGCCACCTGCTGTCCCGCCCTACCGATGTTCGTCATCGCCTTGTCGAGGTTGAGCGATTTCCCAGCGTGGGTGCCGTTCATCACCTCGAGGCGCGCAGTCGCGGGGATCGCTTCCGGCTCGTCCATACCGCCGTAGCCCTCGACCGCCGCGACACGCGCCGCCTCGTCTGAGCCCTCTTCCACGACCATCCCGCCCGTCGTGTCGGAGTGGCTGGGCTCCTGCACCGGGGGCCGAGGGGCCGATGCCCCCATGGTGCCCGGCGCGATCACCTGGGTCTTGTTCATATCATCATCATCGTCGCCCGCCGCAACGTCGGCCACATACTTGAACTGATGGCGTCCGACCAGAACCAGATCACCATCACTGAGGGCACTTTTCTTCGTCAACTTGCCGTTGACGTAGGTCCCGTTGGTGCTGTTGAGGTCTTCGAGGAATGAGTCGTTGAGGATCGTGATAATCCGAACGTGGCGACGTGACGCGGCCTGATCGTCCACCGGAATCTCGTTGTCCGGACTACGACCAATCGTCATGTCCTGCTTATCCAGGGGAATCTCCTGAACAGGCTGGTTATCA
>JBMYTY010000170.1:0-4717 GCA_049604855.1 Gammaproteobacteria bacterium
CCCGTCCTCGCCGGCGTCCAGATCCCCGTCGGCCAGCAGCGCGTTGACAGCGTGGTCGGGGGCGACCTCGAACGCGGCGGTGACGCTGCACCGGTCGGCGCCGTGGCGCACCAGCCGCGCCTCCGCCCGCCCGCCCAGCGCCAGGCCCAGGGCGTCCAGCGGGATCGACTTGCCGGCGCCGGTCTCGCCGGTGAGCACACTCATGCCGGGGCCGATGTCCAATTCGAGAACATCCACGATGACGAAATCGCGGAGATGAATCTGGGTGAGCATGGGAGAGCAGGGGGCAGGCTGTGTGGAGGGGGGGATGGAGTGCCCGACGTCGGAATCGTTGGGCCGTGGGGTGGGTATCAGCGCCGGGGTTCGGGGGCCGATCCCCAATGCAGTTTGGCGCGAAGGATCTCGAAGTAATCGTAGTCCGCTGGATGAATGAGTCGCAGCGGCATGGGGTAGCGGCGGATATGGACCGTATCGTCATAACCCATGAGAAAATTCGATTGGCCGTCCAGGGTGATGCGCGCCTCTGGACGTTGCGGATCGTTCAGACGGAGCCGGATCTCACTGTCCATGGAAACCACGATGGGTCTGTCGCTGAGCGTATGTGGGCAGATCGGCACCATGACCACGGTGTCGAGGGTTGGATAGATCAGTGGGCCGCCTCCGGAGAGGGCATAGGCGGTGGAACCGGTCGGGGTTGCCACAACCAAGCCGTCTGCCCGATGGCGATTCACGAAGTGTCCGTCCACGTAGGTATCGAAACCGATAATGCGCGCGATCTCCGCCTTGTGCAGGGCGACATCGTTGAGCGCGCATCCGGAGAGCAATACCTCGTCGCCACGGCGAACTTCGGCGGCGAGCAGCGCACGCGGCTCCTCCATGAACCGGCCGTCGAGGATTTCGTCCAGCCGGGTGTTGGCCTCGGCCGGTGAAACATCAACGAGAAAACCCAGGCGCCCGAGATTGACACCGAGAACCGGAACATCGGTATCCGCCAATCGGCGTGCCGCGTGTAAAAGCGTTCCGTCGCCGCCGACGACGACCACCAGGTCGCAGCAGCTCGCCATGGATTCGTAATCAAGGGCAGGTCCGTCCGGGGCCCCCAGGTAGCGGGCGGTTTCAGGGTCGAGATGAACGGTCCGGTCCCTGCGCAGCAGATGCTGACGGACGGCATCGACCTCCGAGGCACTGCCCGGGTCGCCAAACTTTCCGATCAGTCCGATGGTCTCGAACACGACTTGAAGAGCCCTGGTGGGTGGATGACTCGGGACGTTAGCACGCGCCGTGGAAAGGGGGCCACCGCGCGGCGAATGGGTTCGATTGACACTCTTGGCGGGGGACTGCTAGCTTCAAACGCCGACCGGAATCGTTCCGGCCATTCCCGTCAGGCAAGCATCCGCATCGCGACCCATGGTGTCGAAATCCCCCAGCGCTAAATCTTCTGATCCCGAATCAAACCCAGGGTTGGGTGAGGCCGCTGAGCTCGGTGTGGGGGGCGACCTCACCGAGCGGAGTCGAGGCATTCTCCGCCTACTCGTGGAGCGCTATATCCGTGATGGTCAGCCGGTGGGTTCGCGCACCCTTTCCCGCGCCGTGGAACTGAGCCCGGCAAGCATCCGCAATGTGATGTCTGACCTTGAGGACGGCGGCTACCTGATCTCCCCCCACACGTCGGCGGGGCGTATCCCGACCAGTCGTGGTTTCCGCTTCTTCGTCGACTCCTTGTTGAACTTCAGACCCCTGGACGAGACCAGTACCCGGACGATGCGTGAGCAGTTACAGGGCAGCGGTGATACCTCGGCCCTGGTCAGTAGCACTTCTTCCGCACTCGCCGATCTGACCCGCTTGGCGGGCATCGTGACCCTGCCCCATGGTGATGTGGCAAGCCTGCGCAGGATCGAGTTTCTAGGCCTGTCCGACAACCGGGTCCTGGTCATTCTTGTGGTGAATGACGCTGAAGTGGAAAACCGCGTGATCCAGACGGATCGCAACTATTCGGCCGCGGAGTTGGAACGGGCCTCGAACTACCTGACCAACCGTTTCGTGGGGCGGCCCTTGGGCGAGATGCGCAGCGCTCTCGCGGAGGACATCGATTCGGCCCGGAATGAATTGGACCACGCCATGGACGCTGCGGTGCGCATGGCCGAGAAGGCGTTGTCCAAGCGCCAGGACTCCGAGGATTTTGTTCTGTCGGGGCAGACCAACCTGATGGACTTCACCGAGTTGGCCGATGTGTCACACCTGCGGCGTCTGTTCGATGCCTTTCAGGAAAAACAGGAAATCCTGCATCTGCTCGACCGGTGCATTGATGGGCAGGGCGTACAGATCTACATCGGTGAGGAGGCGGGCTACGAAGGATTCAACGAAATGAGCCTGGTGACCGCGCCGTATACCGCCGGAGGCCGTATCGTGGGCGTCCTGGGTGTGATCGGCCCCACGCGAATGGCCTACGACCATGTGATCCCGATTGTGGATTTGACCGCGAAATTGCTCACCTCGGCCTTGAATTCGCGGCACTAGGCCCCAGATAAGCCCCCGTTCCGAAAGTTCGCCTCCGGATGCTTTGTCGTCGGGAGGCGAAATCCTTTGTATTTCAACGTTTTTGGAGAAATTCCGATGTCTGACCAGGACAAGCGCGACGAGCTTGCCGAAGACGAGGATCAGTCCGCGACCGGCGCATCCGATGCTCAGCCCGATGACGGGGCGACCACCGAGGGAGTCGGCGATAGCCCTGAAACGTCTGAAAGCGGCGCCTCCATCGAGGAACAACTGGCGGCCGCGGAAGCGAAGGCCTCGGAGCATTGGGACGCCTTCGTTCGTGCGCAGGCCGAAATGGAGAACCTTCGTCGCCGCGCCCAGCGTGATGTTGAGAATGCCCACAAGTACGCGGTCGAAAAGTTCACCAAGGAGCTTCTCGCGGTCAAGGACAGCCTTGAAATGGGGCTGAATGCCGCCAGCGAGGGCGAAGACCCCGATATGGGTAAGCTGATCGAAGGTACGGAGCTCACCCTCAAGATGTTGGCTCAGGCATTCGAGAAGCACGGCGTTACCGAGGTTTACCCCCTCGGTGAGAAGTTCGATCCAGAACTGCACGAGGCCATGGCCATGCAGCCCTCGGCGGAGCACGAGCCCAACACCGTTATCACGGTGATCCAGAAGGGATACACCCTGAACGACCGCCTGGTCCGCCCGGCAATGGTCATGGTTTCGAAAGAAGCCTGACGGAGATTGCGCGTCGGCCCTTGAAGAGGGCGACACCCATCCCCATCTACGCATGCAATCGCTTGGCGCGCATCACCGAGCCGCGCCGCGAACATCTCTCAGACAGTTTTTTTGGAGTCTCAAGCAATGGGCAAAATCATCGGCATAGACCTCGGCACCACCAACTCCTGCGTGGCGGTGCTGGAGGGCAAAGACGTCAAGGTCATCGAGAACGCCGAAGGCGATCGCACCACCCCCTCCATCGTGGCCTTCACCGCCGATGACGAGGTGCTGGTGGGTCAGTCCGCCAAGCGTCAGGCGGTGACCAACCCCGAGAACACCGTGTTCGCGGTCAAGCGCCTGATCGGCCGCCGTTTCGATGAGGACGCAGTGCAGAAGGACATCGGCCTTGTGCCCTACAAGATCGTCAAGGCCGACAACGGCGATGCCTGGGTTGAGGTGAAGGGCAACAAGATGGCCGCCCCCGAGGTGTCGGCGCGCATTCTTCAGAAGATGAAGAAGACCGCCGAGGATTACCTGGGCGAAGCCGTCACCGAGGCCGTCATCACCGTGCCGGCCTACTTCAACGACTCTCAGCGTCAGGCCACCAAGGACGCTGGCCGCATCGCCGGCCTGGAAGTCAAGCGAATCATCAACGAGCCCACCGCCGCCGCGTTGGCCTATGGCATGGACAAGAAGTCCGGCGGTGATCGCAAGATCGCCGTGTACGACCTGGGTGGCGGTACTTTTGACGTCTCCATCATCGAGATCGCGGACATCGATGGCGAGATGCAGTTTGAAGTGCTGTCCACCAACGGTGACACCTTCCTGGGCGGTGAGGACTTCGACAAGCGCTTGATCGACTACCTCGCCGACGAGTTCAAGAAAGATAACGGCATGGACCTGCGCGGTGACCCGCTGGCCATGCAGCGCCTCAAGGAGGCGGCTGAGAAGGCCAAGATCGAGCTGTCCTCCAGTACCTCCACCGAGGTCAACCTGCCGTACATCACCGCCGATGCCTCCGGTCCGAAGCACCTGAACATCAAGGTCTCCCGCGCCAAGCTGGAGTCCCTGGTTGATGAACTGATCACGCGCACCCTGGTCCCCTGCAAGACGGCCCTTTCCGACGCCGGTCTGTCCACCTCCGAGGTGGATGACGTCATCCTGGTGGGTGGTCAGACCCGCATGCCCAAGGTCGGCGAGGCCGTGAAAGACTTCTTCGGTAAGGAGCCGCGTCGTGACGTGAACCCGGACGAGGCCGTGGCCATGGGCGCAGCCATCCAGGGTGGCGTGCTGGGTGGTGATGTGAAGGACGTTCTGCTTCTGGACGTGACCCCCTTGTCTCTGGGTATCGAAACCCTCGGCGGCGTCATGACCAAGCTGATCGACAAGAACACCACCATCCCGACCCGGAGGGGTCAGGTCTTCTCGACGACGGAGGACAATCAGAACGTGGTCCGCATTCACGTGCTCCAAGGAGAGCGCGAGATGGCGGAGGACAACAAGAGCCTGGGACGTT
>JBMYTY010000171.1:0-4716 GCA_049604855.1 Gammaproteobacteria bacterium
GGGCGGAGCTCGTGAGCGCGGCGTCCGGCTGGCCGGATGCGCAGCGTGATGCGCTTAACAAAGTGCTTGCCCTGGATGTCGATATTGCAACTGCGAACACGCCGGGATGGCTTTCCGGGAAGGCGGTCCCGGTCGCCGCGATATTGCTTGAGCTTCGCGCGGACCCGGAAACAGTGGTCGCTTCGATGTTGACCACGGCCTGCGACGCCGGGGTGATCGATACAGAGGGCGTGCGGAAACGGTTCTCACCGGCCCTGGCGGCGATGGTCGAGGAGGGCGAGCGCCTGGCGGCATTCGGTGGATACCGGGCGCGCATGAAGGCGGACCCGGGGGCCGAGACGGAGACGCTACGGCGCATGCTGCTGGCCATGGTGAAAGATGCACGGGTGGTGATGGTCAAGCTCGCTGAACGCGTGCGGATCATGCGTAACCTCAAGCATCTGCCCGAGGCTGAGCGGACGGCTATCGCGGAGGAGACCCGTGATCTGTACGCACCGCTCGCCAACCGCTTGGGTGTCGGGCAGCTCAAATGGGAGCTGGAGGATCTGGCCTTCCGTTTTCTCGAACCCGTGACCTACAAGCGGATCGCGCAATCGCTGGATGAGCGCCGGGCCGATCGTGAGGCCTTCATCCGACAGATCACCGGGCAGCTTGAACAGGCGTTGGCGGAGGCGGGCATCGACGGCCAGGTGGCGGGGCGTCCGAAGCATATTTTCAGCATCTGGAAGAAGATGCAGCGTAAGGGCGTTAACTTCGATGCCCTGTTCGACGTGCGCGCGGTGCGCATCCTGGTGGACGACGTCGCGGCCTGTTATGCCGCCCTGGGATTGGTCCACACGCTGTGGCAACCCATTCCCAAGGAGTTTGACGACTACATCGCGAATCCCAAGGCCAATCTCTACCAGTCACTGCATACGGCCGTGATCGGCCCTGAGGGAAAGACCCTGGAAGTGCAGATCCGCAGTTTCGAGATGCATGAACACTCTGAGCATGGGGTTGCCGCGCACTGGCGCTATAAGGAGGGTGGTGCCCGTCATCCGGGCCTTGATCGCAAGATCAACTGGCTTCGGACCCTGTTATCCGACGACCCGGCCGCTGGAGAAGGCGAGTCGGAGGACGTGGTGGAACAAATTCGGGCCGAGGCCTTTGAGGACCGGATTTATGTGTTCAGCCCTCAGGGTCGTGTCATCGATCTTCCCGTGGGGGCCACGCCACTGGATTTCGCCTATGCGATCCATACCGAGGTTGGGAACCGCTGCCGTGGTGCCAAGGTCGATGGCCGGATCGTTACGCTCACCTACGGTCTGCAAACGGGGCAGCAGGTGGAGATACTCACCGCGCGCGAGGGCGGGCCCAGCCGCGATTGGTTGGACGCGCGCGAGGGCTATCTGCGCACCAGTGGAGCGCGCTCCAAGGTGCGGGCCTGGTTCAACAAACTCGATGCCACCCGTCATAGCGCCGATGGGCGTGCCCTGGTCGACAGGGAATTGAAACGACTCGACCTTTCGGGGCTCGATCAGCAGGCCTTCGCGGCGCGCTTCAAGTACGACCAGCTCGAGGATTTTTATGCGGCGGTGGGACGAGGTCTGGTCAGCCAGGCGCAGATCGCGGCGGGCTTGCAGTCGGAACTGCTGCCGACGGCCGATCCGGCCGAGCCCATCCCCCGATTGCCGCGCCGAAAGACCGGTCGTGGTCAGGCACTGTCCAAGGGCGAGGAGATCAGTGTTCGAGGCGTGGGCAGTCTGCTCACCCAGTTCGCGAAGTGCTGCACACCGGTTCCTTATGACGAAATCATCGGTTTCATTACCCGTGGTCGGGGTGTCACCATCCACCGAGTGGATTGCCCCAATGTCATGAACATGCCCGAGGAGGAGCGCGCCCGATTCATCGAGGTCAGCTGGAAGGGTGGACCGTCCGAGGAACCCCCCGTCTACGCGGTGGATCTGTTGATCGAGGCCATCGACCGGCAGGGACTGTTGCGCGATGTCACCGGGACGCTCTCCAACGAGATGGTCAATGTCACGGCGGTGAATACCTCGTCCGACAAGTCAGACCACAGTGCACGCATGGCCATTACGGTCGAGGTCCTTGATTCGGTGCAGCTGAGCCGGGTCCTGGACAAGCTGAACCAACTCCCCAACGTGCTGGAGGCCAGGCGCTCGCGCTGAGCGCGATTTGACGGTGCTCACCCGCAAAGACAAGCCACGTTTGCCGGCATCGCTCAGTACCGTGCGAGGGCGGATGCTGTTCGTCTATTTGCTGGCGGTGGTTATCGCGGTGGGCTTCATGGTCTCTCTGTTGGAGTTTCGGGCCTACCAGCGCGACATCGATGAATTGCAGCGCCACATGGCGGAGGTGCGTGGCCAGGTCAGTGTGCTGCTTGCCGGTCCGGTGCGTGAGGGTGATTCGGAACAGATCCATGGCTTCGCGCGCTTCCTGATCAACGACCCCGACCTCATGAGTCTTGAGGTCTTCGATGCGCAAGGTCGGGCCAGCGCCCGGGTTGGGGCCGTGGATATGTCTCCGGCGCGCGGCTGGTTGCGCGTGACGGACCCGCTGCATGCCGTCGAAGAAGGGCGCATCGAACGGGCGGGAAAGGTCGTCATGACCTTCACGGACAGGCGGATCTGGGGCGCATTCCGTGAACGTGTTCTTGGAAACCTGCTTCTGGTGGTGACCCTGGCCCTGACCATGCTGCTGGTGACTGCCCTGGTCACGCGTCAATTGATCGATAAACCCCTGGCCCGGCTCTTGCGGTCGTTGCGCCGGATTCGGGACGAGGGCATCAAGGAACCGGTGACCTGGGACAGTCAGGACGAGTTTGGTGAGGTGGTTGCCGCCTACAACTCAATGCTGGGTGCCACTCTTGCCGCGGAGGGCGTTCAATCCCGCCTCATTCAACTCGGCATTCGCCTGACCGCTGAACGTGATCCGGGAGAACTGCTCGCCGCCATTCAGTCCGCGGCGATGGACATCACGGGCGCCGACGGGTGCACCATCTATCTGCTCGAGGGCGATCATCTGAATTTCGCCATGGCACGGAACATCTCCCTGAACATCGCCCTGGATCCGTCCTCCGACGCGGCCACCGGGTTTCGACCCCTACCTTTGCTCGATGACGATGGGGAGCCGGCGAGGGGCAGTCTGGCGACCCTGACGTTTCACGATGGGCGGCCGATCAAGGTCGACGATGTGAGTCTCGATACGGAACGGCCGCTCAATGAGGTGCGGGCATTCGACGAACGAACGGGCTACCTCACCCGGTCCATTCTCACCGTCCCCATGATCAATCGGGGTGGGGATTGCGTCGGCGTGGTGCAGTTGGTCAATGCGCGCGATGAGCACGATGGAGGCCTGACCGCGTTCCGAGCGGATCATGTCCCGCTTCTGGAAGCGTTGGCCAGTCAGGCCGCCGTGGCCCTTGAGACCACCACCTTGGTCGAGGATCAGAAGGCCCTGCTCGACGCCATCATCGAGTTGCTGGCGGCTGCCATCGACAGCAAATCGCCCCATACCGGGGGGCATTGTGCCCGTGTCCCCGAGGCCGCCCGCCTGTTGGCCGAGGCGGTATGTGACACGAACTCGGGCGTCTTTGCTGATTTCGGTATGACGGAGAAGGATTGGGAGGCGTTCCGGATCGCCTCCTGGTTACACGACTGCGGCAAGATCACCACGCCCGAGTACGTGGTGGAAAAGGCGACCAAGCTGGAGACCATCCACAACCGTCTTCATGAGGTGCGCACCCGTTTCGAGGTGCTGCGCCGCGATGCTGAGATCCGTTACCTGCGGGGCGTCGCCGACGGCGGCGATGTCGCCGAACTGGAGGCGGCCAGGGACAGCGAGATCGCCACCCTGGATGATGAGTTTGCCTTCGTTGCCCGGCTGAACGTGGGCGGTGAATCCCTGGGCGCAACCGATCTGCTGCGTTTGCGGGAGATCGCGAAGCGGACCTGGGTGCGCCACTTCGATGATCGCATCGGTTTGTCCGAGGATGAGACACGGGCGCGCGCCACGTTCCCCTCGGCATCGCCACCGGTCCGGGAATTCCTGCTCGCGGACAAACCGGAACACGTGGTAGCGCGTAGGGAGGAGCGGAACGGCGGGCCGTTCGGCGCCAATCCGCACGGATTCCGCATGGACGTGCCGGAGCATCTCTATAACCGTGGTGAGGTACACAACCTGTCGATTCAACGTGGAACCCTGACCGAGGAAGAGCGCTTCAAGATCAACGATCACATCATCCAGACCATCATCATGCTCAATGCCCTGCCCTGGCCCCGTCATCTCGAGGACGTGCCGGAAATGGCTGGCGGGCACCACGAACGCATGGATGGTGCGGGGTTTCCCAAGGGCCTGACGAGGGAGCAGATGTCGGTTCCCGCGCGCATCATGGCCATTGCGGATATCTTCGAGGCGCTGACGGCCAAGGATCGTCCCTATAAGAAGGCCAAGCCCCTTTCAGAAACCATCGAGATCATGGTGGCCATGTGTGAAGGCGGCCATATCGATCCCGACCTGTTCGAGCTGTTCATGGCCGATGGGGTGTTCATGCGTTACGCCGACACCTTCCTGCCCCCGGGGCAGATCGATTCCGTGGATCTGGATGCCGTTCTGGCTCGTATCGCGGCGTGTCGGACCGCGCCGGAGGGAGGGTGAACCCGCCATGAAGATCAATCTGCTTGGCGCGCTGGGTCAGAGCAAATCCCCAACCCGCCC
>JBMYTY010000172.1:0-4714 GCA_049604855.1 Gammaproteobacteria bacterium
CCAACGCCAAAACCGCCGTCGCCAATAGGCCTGCCAACGCCCTAAAACCGCCCCGGCGGCGCGAACGACGAAGCCCGAGAACCTCGTCAGCGGCACCCTCGATGTGTCGCCGCTCGATCAGGGCCGAACCCTCGGCGTAGCCCCCCATCAGCGCCCGGTCAGAGACGGTGTTGATCAGCCTCGGCACACCTCCGGTACGCCGATAAAGTGCGCGCAAGGCCGCCTTCGTGAACAGCGGGGCATCGCGGCCAGCGACATGCAGGCGGTGCCCAACGTACTGGGCAACGTCACCCCGATCGAGAATCTCCAGGTGATACCGCGCGGTGATGCGCTGGGCCAACTGACGGAGATCCTGTCGCTCCAGCACATCCGCGAGCTCCGGCTGCCCTACCAGTGCGATCTGCAGAAGTTTTCTGCTGTCAGTCTCCAGATTGGTCAGCAACCGGACCTCTTCGAGGACGTCAACGGACAGGTTCTGCGCCTCATCGATCAAGACAACCGTCCGCCGATCCCCCGCGTTGGAGCGCAACAAGTGCGTATTGAGGGCGGAGATAACCGGCTTCACCCCATCCTCGTCCTTGTCGTACGCAATACCCAGGTCATCACAAATCGCGGAAACCAGCTCCCGCGCATTCATTTTCGAATGCAGGATCAGGGCAACGTCCACATCGTCGGGTAGCTGAGCCAGCATGGCTCGACACAAAGTGGTCTTGCCTGCACCCACCTCCCCTGTAAGCACCACGAAACCGTTGGCCTCGCGAATGCTGTACATGAGGTGCGCGAACGCCTCCTGGTGACATTCGCTCATGAACAGGAAACGCGGATCCGGCGTGATGGAGAACGGCGCCTCGCGCAATCCGTAAAACGACGCGTAAACGGGCATGAAATCGAACCTAGAGATACCGCCCGAGGAGTGCCCGGATGGACAGGCACCGGTCAGACGGGCTGCACATATTGTGCGCCAATGGAAAACACTGAGCCGCGAACCGGGAAACGCACACTCTGCCGCGACATGGCAGGAGCGAAAGCGGCGGACGAGACAGCCGGGACCGGTTGCTCACTCGCTCGCTATTCCTTGCCCCGGGGGAGTATGCGGGTCGGCTCATCGCCACGCCGGTCGCCCCCCCGGCGCTCCTTGGGCGCCTCCCCGCGGGTGACTTCCTCTTCGTGGGGGCGCACGGGATCAACGATGGTGCGCTCGGACAACTGCCCCCGGTCAAGAATGGTGCCGTCTTCCTCCACCGGCGGCTCGGCAACCCCGCCAGCACTTCTGTTGATAATCGTTTGATCCCCCTCACCCAGGTCCGTGGACCGATGACCGGGCACCACGGGGTCCACCACCGTGCCATCGCCCACGTCGTCGGGTTCGGCCACACGCTTGGCCGTCGGAATCACCGGATCAACCACCGTACCTTCATCCGGTACCACGGGATCCACCACCGTGCCATCGCCCACGTCATCAGGTTCGGCCGCACGCTTGGCCGTCGGAATCACCGGATCAACCACAGTGCCTTCATCCGGTACCACGGGATCCACCACCGTGCCATCGCCCACGTCGTCAGGTTCGGCCGCACGCTTGGCTGTCGGAATCACCGGATCAACCACAGTGCCTTCATCAGGTACCACGGGATCTACCACCACGCCATCGCCCACGTCTTCAGGTTCGACCACACCCTTGGCCGCCGGAACCACCGGATCAACCACCGTACCCTCATTCCCGGCGACCGGGTCCCGCTCCGATTCCGCATCCGGGATGCCCAGATCCACGTCGATATCCGACTCCTCGGAAACCTGATCTGAACGGGGCGCTGACTCCGTGGACTCGCCAGCTTCCATCGCGGGACGCACTTCCGGTGGCTTCGCCGATGGCTGATGTGCATGCGCCGCCACCGCCAGCGGGACCTCGGTGACGTCGTCATCCACCTCAGGCCGCACCGCCGCACCGGTGACACGGCCTTCCACGACGAAGCGGAATCGATAGTGATGAAACGCGATTTCATCGCCCGTGTTGATGGGCACGTCCTCATGCACCGGCGAGCCGTTTACGAAGGTACCGTTACGGCTGTGTAGGTCGGCGATGAAAAACCGACCCTCACGGAAATAAAGACATGCGTGCCTGCGCCCGACGCTGGGCCGGGGCACCACCACGCAATGGCTTCCCGGCTCACCGGTAATGCGGCTCCGACCAATGAAAGTCCGCGCCCCGGGCAAGCTAAGCTTCGCCTCGGGTGTGGCACCACTCAGATCCTCGAGAAAAGCCGAAGGCATGGGTACCTTGGGCGTGATCGCCAAGGGATCCGCCTCGGCACCAGGTAATGAGCGAACGGGCGAAACCGGCTTCCGCAACGCATCGCCCGATGCCGTCGGTTCAACGGCAGGAATCGCTTCTCCAGCCCCGGCGGAGTCGTTTGGAGCCGCTTCGGAACCTTTCCGCCCCGACTTGTCGCCATTCCGGAACAACAAGACACCCGCTCCCACGCCAAGCATGAAGAGCAACAGGGCAACAGGAATAAGTATGTCCAGTTCCACGTCTGATCTGTCTCGGTAGAAGGAGACCCAGGAGGTCTCAGGCAAGGTTCAGGAGTGCCCCGAACCGGGAAGCGACCATCGCCATCGCCGACGCACTCAGCGCGGGACGCGCCCAGGCGGTCAGTTAGTGAGAGTACCCGCTCAGCGCCTTCGGGGTAATGGGGCCTTTGGTACGGGGAATTCGAGCCGGGCAGCGAGACGCACTCCCCCGCGAAACCGGGATGAGGATTCCCCACAACACCGTATGGCCCTAGTATAAGCTCCACAAAAATCAACCAGATGTACCCACGCCCATGAATCAACCGGCCAGGAATGCTGCCATCGTCTTCGCCGACATAGCCGGAAGTACGGCCCTGTTCGAGAAGCTGGGCGATGCCAAGGCAAGGTCGGTCGTGGCTCACGTGCTGCGCGGCCTGTCGGATATCACGACCCAGTACAAAGGTCGGGTGATCAAATTTATTGGCGACGAGGTGATGAGTATCTTTGGGTCCGCCGATGCCGCCGTGAGCGCGAGCATCGCCATGCAGGAGTGGGTACTCAACGATCACGGTAGCGGGGTCCCGGTCGCGATTCGCGTGGGATCGCAGTTCGGTCCCGTACTCACCGACCCGGATGGCGATGTCTACGGCGACACCGTGAATACCGCGAAGCGGGTTGGTGACCGCGCCCTGGCCGGCCAGATTCTCATAGGCGGTGAGACCGTCGTCGGCCTCAGCCCCAGCCTCAAGTCCATGACCCGGGTGTTCGACCAAATCGGCGTCAAAGGCAAAGAGGCGGTGATGGATATCTATGAGGTGATGTGGCAGCCGGAGGACGAGAACGGGACCACCGTCGCATCCTCCATCACTGCTCCTCCCCCCCCGGGGGCCAGCACCTTGCACATTGACTGGATGGGACAACAATTCAGCTTGGAGCTCCGCGAACACGAGAGCGCGGTCATCGGCCGAGGTCAACAAGCGGACTACCGCATGGGTGGTCAGAGAACCTCCCGTGTGCATTGCATCATCGGTCGACGCCGCGGTCAGTACATCATCACGGATCAGAGCCGCAACGGTACCTATGTCCAGCCCGCCGGCGGTGCCGCCATCCTGCTGCGCCGGGAAGACGCCCCCCTGATGAACGAAGGCGTGATCGGCCTGGGCTGTACGCCGGATACCGGCCAATCCGAAGACCTGGTGAAGTACAAGGTCGGCTGACCCGGTGCGGGATTCAGGCCAGTCGTGATGGTCATGTGGCAGGTCGTTTCAGCGCCGGCCGCGAATTCGGCCCACTCCCCCGCCCCGCCCCCTCGCTCAGGGGTTTCCCGGCTGCCCCTCGGTAGTATTCCCAGCCCGCATCCCACCTTGGCTTGATGCCTCGCAACACGTCCCAGCGCCCCCGCGGTTAACTGTAACGCGCTGCTCGACGCGGCTACCGCTGATCGATCCCTGGCCACGAAACCTGAAGCCCTCCTCGGGATGCTCCCCATTCCAGACGACGCCAGCTGTCATGTGGCTCAAACATTGACATATCACCCTCAGGGACGGCGCCTCCGGCCCAAGGCCGACTCGCCGCCCACTCTCGCTACGGAGACACCGATTTCATGAGCGCCCCTTTCGTATTCGCATTCGCCGATGGCGACGGGAAAAACAAACACCTGTTAGGCGGCAAAGGCGCCAACCTGTGCGAGATGACCCAGATCGGGCTCAACGTTCCCCCGGGATTCGTTATCAGCACCGAAGCCTGCCTCACCTACCTCGATCACCCGGACCGTGAACTGCCCGACGGACTCATGGATGACGTACGTAGCCACATCGCGCGTGTAGAGCAGGCCACCGGGAAGGCCTTGGGCGATGCGGAGCAACCCTTATTGGTATCGGTTCGCTCAGGTTCCGCCATGTCCATGCCCGGAATGATGGACACCATCCTCAACCTCGGTCTGAACGCGGCGACCCTGGAAGGGCTCATTGCCCAGACCGGAGACGCCCGGTTCGGCTACGACGCCTATCGGCGTTTTATCCAGCTCTTTGGGAAGATCGCCCTGGGCGTGGACGACGAGTTGTTCGATACGGCGTTCGCCACCATCAAGTCGGACCGCGGGGTGAAGGAGGATGTGGGTCTGGACGCCGAGGATTTATCCAAGGCCTGCGATCGATTTCTCGAGATCGTTCAGGGCGAAACCGGACGCCCCTTCCCCCAGGACCCT
>JBMYTY010000173.1:0-4691 GCA_049604855.1 Gammaproteobacteria bacterium
GCCTATCCCGCAAACCCGGACAGTGAATATGGCTGGGAAAAGCTGTTCTCCGAAAGGCTCTATCTAACCTACAACCGTCAGTTCGGCTTGCAGAGCCGCATCGCCCGATACCACAATATTTTTGGCCCATTCGGTACGTGGCGCGGCGGCATCGGCACGCCGCTCCTCCTGATCAGAGCCACCGCCCCCGGCTACCGACACCCTGGAAAGGTCCGCGGGAGCGACACTCACCTCGTCCCCACTCACCTCGTCCTTCACCACTTCGCCCGATGGGGGAGGCGGAGTCGAGGGTGCCGCCAACTCAGGGGCCGCCGGCGCGGGGGCGGATGCATCCTCGCTGACCCGGATGAAGACCTGGTCGCCCTCGACCCGCCACTCCAGCAAGGCCGCGGCGACCTGCAGCAGATCACCGGATTTCAACCAGACCGATCCCGATACACGGCTGCGGTTGTGATAGAGGCCCTGCTCATCGTCCGCCGGTTGTACGAAGGGGTAGCCGTCTGAATAGGCAATCCAGGCACGAACATCCTCGGGAACGGGGTCACCGGGCAGGGGAATCGCGCATTGAGGATCCCTCCCCACGGCCAGGGGCAGATCCGATTCATCGAGTCGCCGCTCGCCCGCGGGGCTGGATACAAAGAACACGCGCGACATCAGATGGTTTCCGTACAGGCCAGGTATACCGGTGGAACCGGTTGCCCGGGCAACAACTTGATCACGCGGCGCACATCCCGGTATCCCTCGCGTGTTCCCACGGCCGTGTAGCTACCCGGTCGCAGCTCCAGGGTATGGGTTTCAAAGCGCCCCAGTCGCGCGACATGATAAACCGTCACCTCGGTCTCCCCGTCCGAGCGGACGAGCACGCGCATGGGCTGCTTGGCCTGCTCGGTCAGGGCACGCAGGGCGGCAAGCTTTTTCGCCAAACCCGGTTCGCCCCCTACATCCTCTCCCGCCGCGAGCAACACCCGCTCGGCGTTCGCCAGCGGCTCGCGTCCAAAGACCCGCTCGGGACGTTCGAGGTAGTGATCGAGTTGTTCGTGCAACTTCAGACGGTCGCGCGCCTTCGCGAGCCCGGTGAGGGCGAACCCCGCCCCCGGCTCCAGGCCTAATGCTTTCTCGTAGGCCCGAGCGGCAGCGGGCCAATCCTCCTTGATGGCGGCGATACGGCCCCGGGCCTGCAGCCGCCCAAGGGCATCGGCACGCCCCTGATCCGTCAGCCGACGGCGCGCATCCAGCAGCGCCGGGTCCTGGGGTTTCAAGCGTGCGGCTTCATCCAGGGCCCCACGCGCGGCTGCGGAATCACCGCGCTCCATACTCGCCAGCGCACGACTCATCGCGGCGCTGAAATCGCGGTCGCGCAGCGCGGCCTCAAGGCGCGCGACGGCCTCAGCGGACTCTTGGTGATCCGGATCCAGTTGGACGGCCTCGCGGTAATGGCCGATTGCCTTCTCCAACTCACCCCGCCGTTCTGATTCTTCTCCCGAGCGGGTCGCGGCGAGCACCGAGTCGAGGACCTTGGCCCGGCGTAGTCCGGACAAGGCATCGGGGTGGTCCGCTTGCGCCGCGAGGGCACGTTCGAATGCGTCCGCGGCAGCCGCGGCATCGCCCGCATCAAGGGCCGATGCCCCGGCTTGCAGATGCCGACGCAGCCATGAATCGCGCTCTGCCGTCAGATCTTCCATGGCCTGCATCGCCTCGTTCCAGTGACGGTTCGCGTCCTTGAAGCGCCCCTGTTCGAAGGCCACGTCCCCGTCTTCGACCATACTCAGGAGCGCCTGCCAGTCCTCATCGGCCCAGCGCTCCGCACCATCGGCCTCAAGGCGGGCGCGTACCTTGAGCAGTGCCTGCAGGGTGCCCTGCGCGAGGGCACGCGCGGCACCTCCCGTCGACGGTCGATCATCGTCGGCGGGCGCGGTCACGCCCGACCCGGACGGTCGGCTTTCGGGAAGCGGCTGCGCAACGGAAGCGGCGACAGCAGGGCCATGGGGTGCCGGAGGAGCCGGTGCTTCCGCACTGATCTCCCCTGCGTCGTCCACCAGGGATGGCAGTGCGAACAACACCGCCAACGCCAGCAGGACCATGACCACCAGCCCCAACCACATGCCGGTGTTGTGGGGCTGTGCCGTCAGTGTCCGCCCCCGGTCCGGCGCGCCACCGTCTTCGGCTGCTCCGGGCGGACGTAGCCGGGGGGGCACCGGCACGAGCGACCTGGGGCGCGGAGGAATCGGAACCGGGCGGGCGGAGAACGGGCTGATCCGGCATCTACGCATCAATCCAGGCGGCTGGGCAAACCGGTTTCCACCGCATGGGCTTTGCGCAGCAGGGCGCGCCATTGCTTGTACTGATTCTCCGCGGAGCCGGTCAGCTTATGCGTTTCGCCGTCGACCTCCACGACCAGGGGCTTGACCTCCTGGGTGAAGGAGTCGCCCAGCTCTTCCAGCGCCTCTTCATGGATGGTGGTCTCTGAATCCTTGCTGAAGCCGGATATCACACCGGCCGCGCCGCCCAGCACCATCAACTGGCCCACGCTCGACTTCACCGAGCGCGCTCCGATGCTGTCCGAACTCTTCGTGCTGGCGGTCAACAAAATACCGCCCAGAATCGCCAAGCCACCGAGCACCTTGCGCGTGGTCGCGGCCTCCTCCACCTCGCGCAATGCCGCCGCCTCTTCGGCACGGGTCGTGCGCCAGCCGTCATACGGCGTCCACATCTCGTTGTAGTAGTGGTCGTAGTGGCTGTTGAGGGTGTCGATGAGCAGGTAGTCACGATCACGGACGGCGCGAACCCGGCGAACCATCGGGTCACCTTCGGCCGGGAGACGCACGGCCTCGAAAGTGCCGTCGGAGTCTTTCTTGAGGTAACTGTCAAAGGGTTGAGGCGCCAGGTCGGCGGCAAAGCGCAACTCGGCAATCTGGCGGATTCGTGTGATTTCCCGGGCTTCAAGGTCCGCGCGTTCCTTGATCAGGTCATTGGCGATGGCGTTGTAGAGAGGCTGGAACGCATCCTGGGACCCCTTACTCATGTTGCGGTATTCCTTGGCTTCCACGTGATGCTCATAGGTCTCCCGCAGCCAACGTTCACCGCGCGCGTCGTACGCCTCGATCTCCAGTTCCAACTGCTCGGCATCGGAGCGCAACACGGTCCCACGGACCAGCACCTCCGCGCCCTCGGTCCCTTTGGGCACGACACGCACCGCCCCCCAGTAACCGGTTCGCTCAATGGTTTTCGCCAGATGCACGGCCATGAAGCGTGCCTCGGCGTCGCGAATCTCCTTACTGAGCCCGCGGGCCTTTCCCTCGTCCTCGGGCAACTTACCCGGGTCAAAGGTCTCCACCCACAGATCGAGAATCTGGTTGTCGGGGATGGAGGAGCCGGCCTGCTGAACCGGCGTCTCCTCCATCCGGTCACTGGTGATCGGATTGGAGATACACGCGCCCAGAGACAGGCTCATGATCAGCAGGGGAATCCAACGTGAACTGTAGGTCATGGGTCTGCCTCATCCGGCCTTGTAACGCCGGTATTCCTCCCAGAGCCGTTTACGCAGCTCCGGGTCTTTTTCGTTCTCCGCGGCCTCACGCAGTTGGCGCGCGACCACATCATCATCGCTTCCATCAGGAATGTCGGCGGGCACGTCCGGTTTCTCACCGGAACGTTCGCCACCGCCGGGGCCGGCCCCTCCACCCCGCGATGGGGCGCCCGCGACCTCCGCTCCCTGCGTGTCGCCCGCGGGAAAGCGCTCCGAACCGGACCGATCATCGCCGCCCGGGCCCCGCCCCGGCCCGCCGGACCGACCCGTGCCCTTCTCCGCACCGCCACGCCCTGATCCCTTGGAGCCTCCCCGTCCCGAATTCGCCACACTGGTCGCTGATCCGGCGCCATCCGTTCCCCGACCGGACGCTCCGCCGCCACCGGACGCGCCCGCTCCATCGGCGGCGGCATCAGCCTTGGCGCGCACACGACGTTGTTCAAGCAACAACATCTCGTCGAAGCCCCCGAGTGAGGAACGCAGCTCCGCGTCCACGTCCGCTGACCGTTCCCCGAGTGTGCGCTCGGCGGAAATATCGATGGAGGCGGGCCGCGCCTTGGCATTTTCCGCGGCGGAGCACAAGGCATCGTGAACCGACGCATCCCCCCCGGAACTCTGAAAACGGGCACAGGACTCCTGAACCCGATCACCGAGACTTTCGATGTAACGGATGTAGTCGCTTTGCTCCTGTTCGTTCAACCGCCCGGCAGCCAACTGTGTGTCGAAATCAGCCCGCGCCGAACTCCAGGCCTGATGATCAGCCCGCAATTCGCGCTCGATCTCACCCACCCCGACCCCGATCGCGGGGAACGACGACGCGATTAACAGAAGCGTTGCGGGAATCTGAATTCGGGGAGTCATGGTGTGGTGGGAACAGGATCCGATTATGGACATCGCTTGTGATCAGGGCCCGAGATGAGGAGGCCCGGGTCGTTCGAGCGCAATGAGTTTAGAACGTCAAACTGAACACATGCTGAACCGCGTGCGCTGTTCGACTGAATTACCGACGCAAGGTTCGCATCACTGCGCACTCATCAGGCCAAACAACGTTGGCCGACTCAACCCGCTGCATTCAGCGGTTGCGCCCAGTCAACCGATAGATCTCCGAACACCAGGAAATGAGGGTTGAGCAGGCTCTCCTTGGTGTTGTAGCGCAAGGGGTTCA
>JBMYTY010000174.1:0-4690 GCA_049604855.1 Gammaproteobacteria bacterium
CGTTCGTCTCGAACCCACCACCATTGTTGTTCTCACGCTCGCTATGACTCAGGCTGAGACTGGCCTGGTAGTCCCGGGAAAGCGTGTAGCTGATGGACATGGACACGGTGTACTGCTGGCTTTCGAGGCCGGTGTCGGAAATCGCCGTATCCTGGTAACTCGCGTTGGTCGTTCCCGATAGGCGCCCGTTCAGGCGCAGGGTGTACCCCCCACTGAGGCCCCAGACCTCCTCTTCGCCGCCCCCCCCCTGAAACTCACGCTTATCGTAGAAACCGGACAGGGTGTAACGGCTGCGCCCCCGGCTGATGGCACCCTTGCTGGAGAAGCGGCGCTGCACGAACACATCATCGGTCAGGCTGGGCAGCTCGATTCCCACGAGAATCTGGCCCGAGTCGTCAAAAATCAGGCGCCCCTCCTGCAGTCGCTGGGTCGTTTCCAGGCTCTCGTTATAGGACGCCGTCAGGCTGCCATTGCGAAAGGTGTGACTGAAATTCATTCCGTAGGTCGTGGAAAAGAAGCGTTGCCCGATACTGAGGGACAGGGTGTTGCGACGATCAATGAGCCAATTGGCGCCCACATTGAATATCGCGCCTTTGGGGTCGCGCCCGCTGGTGTTGAAGGAGTTGTCCTCGAAGCCCGTCGAGCCGTTGATCGTCAGCTTCGGGCGCACACGCTGGCTCACGCTGATGGTCGTGTCCGAGAACGTGTTCCCCGTGTTGTTGTCGCGTCGAAACGAGTAATCGAGGGCCCAACCGAAGGTCTGGAACGCAGGTCCCTGCCTCAGGTTGATATTGATGTTCTGGGAGGAGCCCCCGTTGGATCCGGAAGTGCTGTTCCGGACCTCGCTATATCCCCCGTTGGCGGTCAGAACGGCGAAGTTCTCGAAATCGTGGGTAAACCGTGGCGAGAGCCGAAACGTCTGGGTATTGGTGACATTCTCCGTGGCGAACAACAGGTCTTCGCTCGCCGAGCGCGTGTTATCGACGATGGTCTGACTCTGCGTGACGCGGGCATCGACGGTGAATCGCTGCGGCAGGATGCTGGCCTTGAGCACCGTATCCATGGTCAGAAAGGTGTTGCGTGGCTTTTCCGTCTCCGCGAATCGTTGGTGGCGGAAGGCGCCGCGAAAGGAAAGGTCGGACCGACGGGTCTTGCGGGTCAGAGCGGAGTTGGTGTTCACCACGGTTACGAAATCGCTCTGCGCCGCGCCCTCGTCCCCCAGGGTGGCGTTATCCGTGTAACTGAAATTGAGCGACCCGCCAGAGGTGTAATTCCAATCCGCCGCACTCGTGATCGTCGGCATCATCGCCAGGAAAACCAGATAGGGAATCCGCGGCTGCCCCCAAGTCCGCGGAAACCTCACGCACCAGAGGGGACGGGACGGATATCCGGATGACGGGGGCCTTGAGCCATCCGCTGGCGCGTAATCCCGGCTCTCCAGCGACGACTTAACGCCCGAGGTCATCATTGACCGTAGCCGTAGTAACCGTAGTAGGACGGATAACGGTAGTCGTAGTAGTAGCCGGAGCGCGCATTCGGCCGCGCCTTGTTGAGCACAAGGCCGATGTACTTCGACCGGTCAAGCAGGGCGAGCGAGTCCTGGAGGACGAACTGCGGGGTCTTGTTGGCCTCGGCGACCACCACGATCTGCGACATCAGCGATGCCAGAACGGCGGCCTCGGAGGTCACCAGCAAAGGCGGGGAATCAAACACGATGATGCGGTCGGGGTATCGCTGCGCCATCTCCTGGGCCAGTGAACGCATACCATCGGAGGCCAGCAGTTCCACCGAGTTGGGATGGCGTCGCCCGGCAGGCATGAGGCGGAGTTTCGGCACATTGGTGGTGAGCAGCACGTCGCGCATGGACACGTCTTCGAGCAACACGTCGATCAATCCCGCCTCGGTCTCCATGTCGAACAAGCGCGCGAATGAAGGTTTCGCCACGTCCGCATCCACCAGGAGCACGGTTCGGTCCAGTTCCATGGCCAGACTCATGGCCAGGTTCACCGACGTGAAGGTCTTACCCTCACCCGGCACCGAACTGGTCACCATGATCAGGTTCGGGTTGTCGAACTGACGCTCCCCGTCGCCCAGGATGTTCTGCAACAGGGGCCGCTTGATCATCCGGTATTCCTCGGCGATCTTCCCGCGCGCTGAATCCGGCGTCACCATGCCCATCTCGCGCAGGCGGTCCAGGTTGAGCTCGACGTGGTTGACGGCCCGGAATCCGGAGGCCTCATCGGGCTCGTAATCCTCATCTTCCTCATCAAGGATCAGCTGTGGCGTTACCCCGACGGGACCACCCTGACCGCCCCCCGCCGTGGCAAGGGCCTTGACCACCTTCGCTTTGGGCGGACTGATGAACTCGTCCAATTCGGCCCGCAACTCAGGGCTCAGTTCATCCGGGTCGATATCCGCCAGGGGATCGTCATCCTCGCCCCCGCTGCCGATCTCCTCCTCACCCCCCGCAGACGGCCCTCGTCCACGCATTCGGCGCCTCTTCGCGGGGTGCGGTGCCACCACGGGGTCCTGTTCGGACTCCGCCATGGCGGCCGATTCGTCCGCGTCTTCATCGTCCTCCGGCGCGGGGCGGAACGAATCCTCTTCGCCGCCCGAGGAGGGACCACCCGAGACGGGGCGACGGGGCGGATCATCCCCGATCCCGGCGACATCGCCCTCTAGCTCACCTCCGGCCTGCACCTTGATCTCAGGGTCGCTTGCGCCAGCACCGGGGGCATTCTCCGTGGTTCTGAAGGACTCCCCCGTAGCCGCGTTCGCCGCATCCTCCACGGAATCAAACAGGTCCGACGCCCCCTCGGCGGGGAGACCGCGCTCTATCGCATCCAGCTCACTGAGCAGCTCTGGCGGAGTCCCGAAAATGTCGTTGGGGTCATGGGCGGGCGCCTGGTCTGAATCCGTCGCGGCCTCGGCCTCTTCCAACGCACCGTCTTCCATGCTGTCAGGGGCGGCAACGGGCGTGGGTTTGTCCGCCCCTTCCACCTTGACCGCACCCTCCGCACCACCGTAGTCGACCGCAACCCAATCCTCGGCTCTGCCGTCGCCATCGAATCCGAAAGAAGCCACGTCGAATAGGGGACGGGGCTCATCATCGAAGCCATCTGGAACGACGATGGTGCTCGGACCACGCGGCTGCCCGCTGGTCTGTTCCATTGGCTGGTCGGGAGTCTCTTCGTGCGCGATGGCCCGTTCCGGCACGTGGTCATGACCGTCGTGAAAACCGGACGCGTCATCATCCTTCACCGGAGGTCGCTTGACGGGTCGACGTTGCGAGCCGCCCCCCTCCAGCTTGTCCATGAAACGCTCGATCAGGCTCATAGGAAACGACTCACGCCGGGAAGGGTCTTGATCGTCTCGAGCCCAACGACCTCAAGAAACAACACGCCTCCGAACACGACGACCAGGGCCGCGCCCGAAATAATGAATGCCAACAGGGAGAATCGCTTGCGCCACTGCTGCGCCGGCGTCCAGATCATGGTCACCGTGCCCAGCACGGGTAGTTCAGTCACATCCTCCATGATCCGCCGATTGTCGAACGTCGGTCTGATCAGGGACATCACAAAAGCGACGCCGAAACCAGCGCCCAATCCCAACACCAGGACCACCGCGAAGAAGACGGGTCTGTTGGGACCGGTCGGGCTGAGCGGGACGCGCGGCGGATCCACGATACGGAATTTGACATTGTCCGAGCTCTGCTCCGCCTCCTGCGAGATTCGCGCCGTCTCCAACTTGGCCAGCAAGGCATCGTACTGCTTGCGGTTAACGTCATAGTCGCGGTTCAGACGTTTGAGCTCCGCTTCAACCTGGGGAACGGTATCCACCATCTCCTGCAAGGCCGCCAACCTGCGTTCGAACTCGCCCGAACGAACGGTCAATGACGCGACCTCCGCCTCCGCCGCGGCAAGGGCCACCTTCATTTCCATGTAAAGGGGGTTCTGCTCCATCCCCTGGCGTTCCGAGGTCACACCATCGCCGCTCGGGGCGCTTTGTTCCTCTGGCGGTGTAACCCCGAGTATCTCCAGGCGTTTCTTTTCCAAGGCCTTGATCTGGCTGGAGAGGGCCACGACGTCCGGATGCTTGTCCGTGTAGACGGTCAGCAACTCATCCATGTTCTGGGTGAGTGCCGCGATACGTTTGTCCACCTCGTCCGTCGGCGATGGGCCATCGCGTTCGATGACTCCCGGGCTGTAACGGCGTTGGAACACCGGTGCAACGGGGCTTTCGTTGTCCAACTGGTCTTCCAGCGCGTCACGGCGCATTTCAGCCTCACGCAATTCGAGACGCACCTGTTGGAGATCCTGTTGCGAGCGCTCCATGCGGGAGAAATATCCCCCGCCCTGCCCCGGCATCATGCCCACGTGCTTTCTCTTGAATTCCTTCAGCTTGTCCTCCGCCGAGATCAGGCGGGACTCGTATTCGCGGATCTGCTGCTCCAGGAACTGCTGTGCGATATCCGTGTCCTTGCGCGACGCCCCGAGCGTGCTTTCCACGAAGATGTTCAGTACCGCCTGCACCACCCTCTTGGCGAGATTCGGATCATCCGCCTGGAACGAAATGGCATAGAAGTTCTGCTTGCCCGCCCCTGAAATGGAGATCCGAGTGGCCAGACTCGCCAGCAACTCCTCCATCTCCGCCGGGTCCTTCACCTTCAGGTCCATGTCCGTCATACGCG
>JBMYTY010000175.1:0-4659 GCA_049604855.1 Gammaproteobacteria bacterium
AGTCCGATCAAGTTAAACTGCATTGCCCCGCTTTTGAATCCGGACTGACCACGGAATACCGCCCATGGGTGCTGGCGTAATCCCCTTCTGCCGACACGGTGGCGACACCCTGTTCCTGCTCAGCCGCGCGTTCAGCGGGCGCAAAGCCGGTTTTCTGAATGATTTCGGCGGCGGCAGCGACCCGGGCGAAACCCACCGCCAGACCGCGGTGCGCGAATTCGTCGAGGAAACCGAGACCCTGTTCCTCGAACAGGATCTCAGTCGCGCGATACGCACCCCCGAACGGGTGGCCCACCAGATCCGCGTCGTCGAAGACCTGTTCGAGCGCACCCTTTCCGCCCACCCCCATTGGTGGTGCCGACGTGATCCGGGCTCGGGACACCCCCCCAAGGACTGGGTCACCTTCTTCATCGAAATGCCCTGGCGCGATCCGCGCCCCCTGAACCGCGCCTGGGCTCTGGACCAGGGACAGCGTTTTTCCCGGCGCAGGGAGCTGTCCTGGATCGCGGCGGGCGATCTGGTCGCCCTTTATCGCGACGCCCCGGAGCGCCTCTGGAAGCGTGTTCGCCAGCTACGGGGCGCCCCGGATTTAATCCGTGAGATTGCCCGAAGCGGTAACAACCGGCCCCTCCCCTGAGCTGCCCCATGGGTCCCCGCCCGCGCCGGGCAAGCCTGGTCCCGTAGCGCCCGGCTTGCGCAACAGCCAGATGTATCCCGGCACCGCCCACGGGACGAAACGGGTCATCCATTGGGCGATGCGCTGTTTCCCCGACCCCGGGCGCAGCATGTAGTCCACGCCATATCGCCCGGGGTCACGCACCAGGCGCGCCGTGAAATCCTCCACATCGAAAGACTTCACCAGGCGCCTCAATCGCCAATAGCTGAAGTGCAACTCATGATAGCGCTCAGCCCGCCCCGCGAGCCGCACATATCGGTGGGCCAGGGGCCGCGGCAACACCGAGAGCAATGGCAGATCGTAGTGGGGTTCATTCCACATCAGCCGGTTCGACGCGGCGAAATAACACACCCCACCCGGCCGCAGAACCCTGTGGATCTCGCCCATCATGCGCCCGGCATCGGGCACGTGTTCATAGACCTGGGAGCAGATCACCACGTCCATGCAGGCATCGGGCAAGCGCAGCGCCATAGCGTCGCCCTGATGGAAGAACAGACCGGGTCGCGCAAAGGAATCCCGTGCCGACCTGATCGCTTCCTCGTCGATATCGATCCCCACCACGCTGCCCAGGTGGCGGGCGAGGTATTCATCGATAATGCCCGTGGACGCCCCGACATCCAGAGCGTTCAGCTCGGCGAGCGGGCGCGCGCAACCCTCGGCCAGCACGGCGATCATGGTGGCCGCCTTGCGCTGGCGCTGCTCCACGTCATACATGGCCTTGTTGTGTGCCGAGAAACCGTGCTGGTAGCCCCGCTCGGCGTTCATTCCCGCACCCCGCTTCCACCCCGTGGGCGCCGAAGCGCGGCGCGCAGTTGCTCGGCATCACGCACGCGGCCGAGCGCCTCGAGTCGGTCGATGGCCTCCAGCCAGCGCTCCTCCGGTGCCCCGCGCAGGCTTTCGATCAGCCCTTCGACGGGCGTGTTCTGATCAATAGCCACGGGAAGACCGGACGGCGCCGACACCACATCGGCGGAGCTGAACCGTCGCTCACTACGGGGAGCCGCCTGCATCAATCCGTCCGCTGTCACCCTGGTATTCGGCGCTGGACGAGGCGCGGCGGCCTTTCTTTTCTCCCGCTGAGAGTCCGGCTCGATGTCGAGGGGAGCCGGGTGCGCCTCCAGCCGACCAGCAGTGGCGGCCTTCGGATCGGACTCTGGCGCCCGCAACCGCTCCCCAGACCCCGAGGCCTCGCGCTCCTCCCGGGCAGCGCCGACCTCGACCGAAGGCGCCTGCCGGGACACGGCCGGAGGCGGCGACAAAGGAACCGCGTGCCGTGGCGTCGATGTCGCCGGGTCGGCATCGGGCGGGGCCTCCGCTTCGACGCCTGCGTCATCGGCAGCCACCAGCGGCTCCCCCGCCCTGGAGGAACCACTGTCCACCTGCTCGCTCGATGGCGCATCGGGACCCAGCCCGCCCGGGAGCTCCGGCCCCATCCGCAACAACAGGCCCACGCTGAGCAAAACACTGGCGGCGGTGGCCAGCGGGAACATCCATCGGAACCCGGGTCTACGCGGGGATCTGCGCGGGTCGGCGCGCCCGGTTCCGACGGATTCGGCCGCCGCCGCACGGATCGCGTCGTCCAGGTACGCCCTGGGTTCGGCCCGGGGGCCACGCCGGTAGAGGTCCGAGATGCGTGCATCGTGCTCGGCCATCACAAGGCCTCCTCGCAATCGCCCAGCCCCTTGCGCAAGCGCGTCAGGGCATAGCGCAGGCGGCTCTTGACGGTCTCCCGACCGCAATCGGTGATGCGGCCGATCTCCTCCAGGCTGAAACCGCCTTCCTCCTTGAGCAGAAAGGCGTCGCGCTGGGCTGCTGAAAGCCCGGTCAGCAAGGCAAACAAACGCTCCACGCAATCGCGCAAGGCGAGCAGGTGCTCGGGCCAGTGACGATGCAGTTCGACCACGGCGCCATCGGCCTCGTCCAACTCCACACCCTCGCCCTTGTGACGGCGGAAATGATCCACCAGGCGATTATGCGCGATGCGATACAACCACGCTTTCAGGTTGCCGCCGTCAAAGCCATCCCGTCCGCGGATGGCCTGCATCCAGATGTCCTGGAACAGTTCCTCCGCTTCGGCGCAGTCATTGCACTGGCGCGTGACGTAGCGATACAGCCCGCCCCGGTGGCGGCTGTAAACCTCGTCGAAGGCCGACGCATCGCCCCCGGTGTAGTCGCGCCAAAGCGCCTCATCGTCCATGGGTGGATAGTATCGATCAGAGCGCGGTGCGAGGTGTGAGGAAGTGCGCGACGCCCCGCCTCACACGACACACCGCCCGGGTGTCACTTCAAGGCCACCCGCTCACCGCTCAGGGCGGCCGCCATGCGCACCAACTCCAGGAATCCGCCCCGATAGCCCCAGCGGTCCCCGCCCCGGGCCCCGGCGGCGAGCTCATGGATGGCCGGATAACCGAAGCCTTCCAGGTATTCGCCGTCGCGCAGCCGTTGGCCGAAGGCCGCCACCGAGGCGGCGAACCGGTAGTCGTCGCTGGTTTCCGCCAGGCTCTGCTTCATGTCCGTGACCGACAGGCCCTGCTCCAGCAGAACACTCTGGCCCACCCCTCGGGGCTTGTAGCGCAGGCGCAGCCAGGCCAGTTCCCCGCCTTTGTCAGCGGCGGCCTTGGGGAGCGCTTCCGATCCATAACGCAGGGGATCGATACGCTCCGCGCCCTGTCCGGCAAGGGTGATCTCGTACAAGGCGGTGACCGCATGACCGGCACCGATATCGCCGGCGTCAACGGCGTCGTTGTTGAAGTCCTCGCGCTTGAGCATGCGGTTCTCATACCCCACCAGACGGTATTCGCTCACCTGGGCGGGATTGAACTCGATCTGGATCTTCACATCGCTGGCCACGCGGTGCAGCGTGGCATTGAGCTCGTCCACCAACACCTTGCGCGCCTCCTGAAGGGTATCGATATAGGCGTGGTTGCCGTCGCCATGGTCCGCGAGCTGTTCCATGAGGTGGTCGTTGTAATTGCCCGCACCGAAGCCGAGGGTGGTTAGCGCGATACCGTGCTTGCGTTCGGTCTTGATCAGGTCGATGAGGGTATTGTGGTTCACCGTTCCCACATTGAAGTCACCATCGGTGGCAATGAGCACCCGGTTGATACCGCCGTCGATGAAGGCCTCGCGGGCCTTGGCATAGGCCAGCCGTATGCCCGCTCCCCCGTTGGTGGAGCCCCCCGCGCTGAGCTGTTCCAGGGCGGCGTCGATGGTCGCGCGTTGATCCGCGGGCGTGGGTTCGAGCACCACACCGCTGGCACCGGCGTAAACCACCAGGGTGACCTTGTCCCGGGCCGTGAGTTGTTGGGTGAGCAGACGCAGCGAGCGCTTCAGCAATGGCAGCTTGGCCGGGCTGTTCATGGAGCCTGACACATCCACCAGGAAGACCAGGTTGGCATCGGGACGTTTCGCCTCCGCCAGCTGCCAGGCCTTGAGACCGACACGCACGAGGCGGGCATTCGCGTTCCAGGGGTTGGGCCCCACCTCCATATGCACGGCGAACGGGCGCTCGCGTTCAGCCGGTGCCGCATCCGCGTAATCGAAGTAATTGATCAACTCCTCGACACGCACCGCATCGGAGGGCGGCAGCCGCCCCGCGTTGAGAAAGCGCCGGACGTTGGCGTAGGACCCGGTATCCACATCGATGCTGAACGTGGAGACCGGTTGCTCGCTGACCCGCCGCACGGGGTTGGTGTCGATCGCCGCGTAGCGCTCGCGCTCCGTGGGCTCCAGTGCCGGGCGGATGGCGGACAGGGGGGATTGAGCCAGCGCCGGGGCCATGCGCCGAAGCTCATGCCCGGCCGCCACGGAATCTGACGACGGACGTATTTCAAGCCTTACCCGCGGCTGCTCCGGGCGGGCCTGATCCAGCGCGGCCTTCGCCCGTTCCTGTTCGACGGGCCTGAGCGGCGGCGACACCCGCCCCATCGGCTGGGCGGCGGATTGCCCGGCCGGTGCCGGGATCGGGGCCTGGATTGGGGTCT
>JBMYTY010000176.1:0-4635 GCA_049604855.1 Gammaproteobacteria bacterium
GCCGAGCGCTACCGAATCGCCGTGTCGATGGCCCGCGCCCGCGCCGGGGTGGAGCCCATTTTGGAGGTGTTCGGCGGCGCCGCGCTCGCCGGCGTTGTCGCCGTCGTCGTCGGAGTCGTTGCGCTCTTCGCGTTCCGGCTTGTCGTCTTTGCCACGAGCCAGCAGCGAAGGCTCGGTGACCGGGCCTTTGCGGCGGATCACCATGCTGCGCAGCACGGCATCGTTGAAACGGAAGGCGGACTCGATTTCGTCCAGGGTTTCCTGCCCGCACTCGATGTTCATCAGAACGTAGTGGGCCTTGTGCAGTTTCTGGATGGGATAGGCAAGCTGCCGACGACCCCAATCTTCGAGGCGATGAATGGCAGCGCCGTCTTCGGCTTCGACCAGTCCGCGGTAGCGGTCGATCATGCCGGGCACCTGTTCGCTCTGGTCGGGATGGACCAGAAACACAATCTCGTAGTGACGCATTGCATCTCCTTACGGGTTAAAGCCTCCCGACTAAAAATCAGCGGTGAGGCAAGGAGTTACGGCCCCCACATGAGCGTGGAGGCCGCGAAAGGCGCGCGATTATACACAAACGCGACGAAGATTGAAGTTGGACGGGTGAAGTTTGAGAACCGCCGTCACGAACCACGCGTACCGCGTTGGCGCAGGGCCTCGTAGAGACAAACGCCCGTGGCCACGGACACGTTCAAACTCTCCACGGACCCGACCATGGGGATGCGCACCAATTCATCACAACGTTCGCGGGTGAGTCGGCGCAGACCGGCGCCTTCCGCGCCCATCACCAGGACCAGGGGCCGGTTCATACCCGCCTGGTAGATGTCCGCGTCGGTTTCACCGGCGGCGCCCACCACCCAGAGCCCCAGATCGCGCAGACGACCCAGGGTGCGCGCGAGATTGGTCACGGCGACAAAGGGCACGGTTTCCGCCGCGCCACAGGCCACCTTGCGCACCACGGGCGTCAAACCCACGGCGCGGTCACGGGGAGCGATCACCAGGTCCACCCCCACGGCATCCGCACTGCGCAGACATGCCCCCAGGTTATGGGGGTCCGTCACCCCGTCCAGCACCAATACGAGCGGCTGCTCCGTCCCGGAAACAATGCGCTCGATATCGCCCTCGGTCACCTCGACCTGACCCTCCACCCGGGCCAGCACGCCCTGATGACGCAAGCCCGGCTCCAGGGCATCCATCTCCCGACGGCCCAACTCACGGGCCTTGATACCGCGTTTGCGAGCGCGATCGATAATCGGCTGCAAGCGCCGGTCCTTGCGACCCAACTGGACCACCAACTCCCCCACGGCCTCGGGCTGTTGCTCGAGCAAGGCCTGGACGGCATGAATACCCCCCACCCAATGGCTCATGGGTGGAAGCTCTCCAATGCCGTATCACGCTCTGCCTGCCCGCTCCCGGTCGGCGGACGAGGCGATACCACGGGGACCTGGACCACAATCCTCATCCGGATGTTTTCTTGCGGCGGGTCTTGCGTGGCGTGTCGTCGGCTATTTTCTTGGTGGCCACCACCGCCCCTTTCGAACGGGTCTTCTTCGCCACCGGAGCCTCCGTCGCGCCCTTATCGACCTTTCCAGGGCCGGTCTTGGCCCCGGAGGGCTGCTTTGGCGCGGACTTCCCGGCCGCCTTCTTCCGCGTCGCCACTTTCTTGGGAGCCGTTTTCTTGGGAGCCGATTTCTTTGGGGCCGTTTTCTTCGGGGCCGCTTTTTTCGCCGTCACCTTTTCCGGTGCCGAATCGTCGCCCTTGGCACCCGATGTTTTCGCCTTGGCCTCAGCCGCGTCATCTGCCGAACCACGGTTGCCGACATCCACCGAAGGCACCGCACCGTCCTCGCGAGCCTGTGCTTCACGTTGCTTGCGCTTGCGACGCTTGCGCCGCGGTCCGTCTTCCCGGGTTTCCTCAGCCTTGGGCTTGGGCTGGGGCGCATCGGAATCGCGCCTGGGTCCGGGCTTGGCGTCTTTGCGTTTCCCTTTACGGGGCTCGGCGGGGCGCGGCGCCACAGCTTTCTTCTTCGGGCCCGGGTTGAGCGGTCCCAACATGGCGAAGTCGATCTTGCGCTGATCCAGGTCCACCCGGGTCACCTGGACCTTCACACGGTCTCCCAGACGGTACACCTGGCCGCTGCGTTCGCCCGTCATGCGATGTCCGGTGGGGTCATAGTGGTAGTAATCGCTGTCCAGACTGGTGACGTGCACCAACCCCTCCACGTAGACCTCGTCCAATTCCACGAACACGCCAAATGAGGTCACCGCCGTAATGGTTCCGACGTACTCCTCGCCCACCTTGTCGAGCATGAACTCACACTTGAGCCAGGACACCGCCTCGCGGGTGGCCTCGTCCGCGCGACGCTCGGTCATGGACGAGTGCTCACCGAACTGCCCCATATCATCCTGGCTGTACACGGCGTTCGAGCGCGTGCCGCCATCGAGCACATGCTTGATCGCACGATGGACCAGCAGGTCGGGATAGCGGCGGATGGGCGAGGTGAAGTGGGTATAGGCCTCGTAGGCGAGGCCGAAGTGGCCCTCGTTTTCGGGCGTGTACACCGCCTGGTTCATGGAACGCAGCAGAACGGTCTGGATCAGGTGGGCATCCGGCCGACCGCTGATCGAGGAGATGAGGTTCTTGTAGTGGCCAGGGTGGGGGTCATCACCACCGCCCAGGCTCAGTCCCATACCGTTCAGAAACTCACGTAGATCCGTGAGTTTTTCCACCGTCGGACCGGCATGCACGCGGTAGACGATGGGGATGCGCTTGCGCTCCAACCAGGTGGCGGTGGTGACGTTGGCCGCCAGCATGCATTCCTCAATGATCATGTGCGCGACGTTGCGGTGCACCGGCTCGATTCGATCGATCTTGCGGTCCTCTCCGTACACGATCCGCGTCTCCACGGTATCGAGATCGATGGCACCACGCAGCTCACGACGCGCACGCAGGACCTTGTACAACTCGTACAAGCGCTCCAGGTCGGGTACCAGCGATGCGTAGCGGGTGCGCAGCGATTCGTCGCCATCCAGGAGCTTGGCCACATCATCGTAGATCAGACGCGCATGAGAACGGATCACGGCGCGCATGAAGCGGGAGCGGTAGACCGCGCCCTCCCCGTCGATGGACATCTCACAGACCATGGCCAGGCGGTCCACTTCCGGATTCAGTGAGCACAGCCCGTTGGACAGTATTTCCGGCAGCATCGGGATCACCCGCTCGGGGAAATACACCGAGTTGCCGCGATTCACGGCTTCTTCATCGAGCGCCGTGCCCGGTTTCACGTAGTGGGACACATCCGCGATGGCCACCCAAAGTTTCCAGCCCTTGGGCGTCTTCTTTACGTAAACCGCATCGTCGAAGTCCCGCGCATCGGCGCCGTCGATGGTCACGAAGGGCTCATTGCGCAGGTCGACCCTGCCCTCCTTCGCTTCCTCCGGGACTTCCGCTCCGAGGTCGGCGATCTCCGCCTCAACCTCTTCCGGCCAACGGAAAGGCAGATTGTGCGCACGGATCGCCACGTCGATCTCCATGCCCGGTCCCATGTGTTCACCAAGGACCTCCACCACCTTGCCAATGGGCGGAGTCCGCTTGGTGGGCTGGGATTCGATCAAGGCCACCACGATCTGGCCCGGCTTCGCGTCGGCGCATTTGCCTTCGGGGATGACCACATCCTGGGTCAGGCGCTTGTTGTCGGGCAGGACCAGGGCCACGCCCTGCTCCACGATCAGGCGACCCACGACCTCGGTATTGGCCCTTTCGAGCACCTCGACAATGGCCCCCTCGCGCCGACCGCGCCGATCGACGCCACGGACATGGGTCACAACCCGATCACCGTGCAACACCATACGCATCTGCTTGGCGTGCAGGAAAAGGTCGTCGGAGCCGTCATCGGGCACCAGGAATCCGAACCCGTCCGGGTGCGCGATGACCCGCCCCCGTATCAGGTCCGCCTTCTCGGTGGGCAGGTAGCCGTCTCGCCGGTTCCTCACCAGCTGGCCCTGCTTCACCATGGCCTCGAAGCGGCGGTAGATGGACTCCTGCTCCTGCTCATCGTGAATCGCCAGCTCACGGTAGAACTTGTCCACCGTGATGGGACGACCGCGGTCGATCAGGTACTGGCGAATGAACTCCCGCGACGGGATGGGAGAGGTGTAGCGCTCAAGCTCGCGCTCATAGTTCGGGTCCTGGTCAGCCCAGGAAGGTCGATCGGTCATAGGGAGAGGAATACCGCGTGGAGGCTGCCGAATGGCGGCGCGAAGGGTCGCACAACCGGGCGTTGACAACAATGTGTCGGGCCGCTACATTGCGCCGCCTTCGCGACGGGGCCCTTATCATGTGTCTCGCGTCGGAGCACCTGCCGAGGTGGCGGAATTGGTAGACGCGCTAGTTTCAGGTACTAGTGGGAGTAATCCCGTGGAGGTTCAAGTCCTCTTCTCGGCACCATCTCAACAACCCAAATCTACCATAAGATTCTGTTTTATAACAATTTTTTATAAACAATCTTGCCTGATAGTCGGAGTATTGTTCTACTTTTGTTCTACTTTGGGCAGTTTTAGCCCTACTCTTGGTGCATAATACCCACTCAAACCTAACCAGTGGGCTTGGCACAAATGAAGTACTTAAAGAAGCGT
>JBMYTY010000177.1:0-4614 GCA_049604855.1 Gammaproteobacteria bacterium
TCGGCCTTGAGACCCGAGCGTTCAGACAGAAACAGCATTGTGCCTGCGGCAAGGCCGCCGGCAATGAAAGCCCCGAGCGCGAACGGCAGGCCCAGGTAGAGCAGGGCGAGTTCCTTGGTCAGGTAGGCCAGTCCGAAGCTCAGCCCGGCAAGGACGAAGTAAAGCGCCCGGTTTTCGCGGGCCGCGAGGAAATAGAACAGGAAGGTCAGTAGCGATAACAGCGCGAGCAGGGAATCGAGCATCACCACCGAGCCCGCGAACAGGGTCAGGGAACTGAACATGAGGTAGAGCGATGCGAGTAGCCCCACGCGCCAGCCGAACAGCACCCGGCCCAACAGGAACAGGACCACGGCATTGGCCACGAAGAGCACGCTGCCCAGGGCCAGCGCGGTGTCCATGCCGTAACCCATCACGCTGAATGCGGCTGCCATGGTCAGGGGGTAGAGCGGGCCGCGCATGACCTCCGGGTCGGTCCAGATCTGCCCTTCCGCCAGGCGGTCGTGTCCGCTGTAACCGACACCGTTGTAGATGTTCTGCGCGGTCTTCAGGTAGTAGTGCGAATCCTGCGGATAGGCCGCCTCACCCGGGGTGACATCCGGCGCGAACCAGGCGGCGAGAAACAGCACCAGCAGCCCGGCGAAGATGTCGGCGATGTGAGGATTCCGGGGATTCATGGGCGCTGGCGGATGCGGTCAGCCATCGATGGCGTCCGGTCCGTAGCCGAGACGTTCCAGCACGGGGGCGACGATGGCACGAATCCGGGCGCGGTCCCCGGGGGGTAGGTGTTGCTTCTCGGTGGCCGCGCGGGATTGTCGGATGACCGGGGCGTGTTCGGGGTGATCGCTCACCCCGGCGAAGCGTTGCAGCAGGGTCCAACTACCCCGGGGGTCGGCCACGATGTCCTCGTACTTGATGGTCAGAACCCGCTCGGAAGGCAGCCGGTCGAGGCTCTCGATACAGGCCTCCACACTATGCCGCCATTGCAGGGCGTTGAAGCTCAACAGGTCGTGTTCCGCGTAAGCCTGCTCCCAACCCTGGAAACGCGGTCCGTAGCCGATTTCACCCTTCCACTTGGATTTGTTGAACAGGTTGCGTGGGTTGAGGCCCGCCCGCGTTTTCAGTTCGAATTTCACCAGCAGGTACCAGCAACGCCGGAACGGGTACTCGACGAAGTTCTCACGGATAACCCGGAAGAGTTCCTTCGGGCTGCGCTTGCGGACCAGGTTCTTGCGGATCAGCCACTCCCTGTTGAGGGATACCACGGCCTCGATCCCCGCGCGGGTGATGTGGATGAAGCGCGCGTTGGGGAACAGGTGGCTGATGTAGTCGATGCGGAAGGAGTTCTCCGGGGTTTTCTCCACCAGTACCTTTTTCCCGGACTTGCGCAGAAACCAGGCGAATTCCCGCGAGATGTAGTCGCGGGCCGCTTCGTTGAGGTCCGCCCTGGTGCGGATATCGTCGTCCCCGGTGCCGTCGATGAAGTCCCAGATGAAATAGGGCTCGTAGTAATAGGCAAGATCGGGGTGGTCACCCAGGGTGGCGGCCAGCAGCGTCGTACCGCTGCGCGGGGAGCCCACCACGAACACGTGGGGCAGGAGGTGGAACGGGGTGTCTTTGCTCACGGAATATGCGGCGTGGAAGGGGTCAGGTGCCGTGGGGCACGGAGCGGGTCCCATGCAGGACGAGGAGAATGCCGGGCACGGCGATGACCAGGTACACGATGATCAGCAGGAAGTGCGATGTCGCGGCCGCCAGGCGTGCGGTTTCGTCCGCGACCCCGGCGGTGGACAGGGCCACGAACCATGCCAGATGGTGGGTTCCGATTCCGGCGATGCCGTGCACCGGCATGATATTGATGACGGTGAGGACCAGGAAGGCCAGGATGCCGCCCGAGAGGCTGATCTCGAAGCCCATGGCCAGGTACATCAGCCCGTAGACGCCGAATTGCGTTATCCAGATCGAGCCGGTCAGGAACAAGGTCCGCCAGAGCAGGATTTTGCCCCCGGTCCGGGCCAGTTCGTGGCGCAGCCGGTCGAGATTGCCGAGCAGCCAGCCCGCGCGGGCCGCGGTGTGTTCATGGTCGCTGCGTCGCGCGCCGCGGATGACCAGGTAGAGGGCCATGCCCGCCACCGTTACGGTTCCGACGATCAGCCCCGTCAGCGTGCCGCCGCTGATCTTCGATCCGGAAAGGACCCCGTGGTAGTAAGGCACGATGGCGAGAGTGAGCATCCCGAGCAGGAACACGTCCACGATGCGTATGGCGATCATGCCCGTGAATATCCGGGCCAGGTTCACGGCGTGCAGTTTCTTCAAAAGGAAGATGAAGGCGATATGGGACAGGCCGCTGGGCGCGAGCATGCCGATGGTGCTCTGGACGGCGCAGGTCCCCGTGAGCAGGGCTGGTTGGTTCTCACGGTCCACGACGACGCCGATACGCAGTGCGCGCACGAAGGTGTGCGCCATCATCATGAGCACGCAGGCGGTCATGAGCAGGGGGTCCGCATCCAGCAGTTTCCCGCTGGCGGCCACGAGTACGTCGGCGGATAGGAAATACGCACCGAGAATGATCGTGAGCAGGATGGAAACCACCGTGCCTGACCAGCGTGTGCGGAATGAGCCAGCCAAGATATCGACCTGTTCGTCCTGAGGGTACGCGCCCGGGTTACGCGGCTTTTTCGAACACGGTGATGATGTTCGTCGCGGCGGATCGGAACCACGGGCGGGTCTCGTGGCTGGCGATCACCCGTTGGCTGGGGCCGAGCAGGTAGTGGGTGGTGGTGTGCTTGAGCGTGGTGCCCGCGATCATGCTGACCAGGTCATCCGCCGAACGCAGCGTGGTGCGGCCGGTGCCGCGCAACATGCGGTTGACCCGGCGCAGCAGCGAGGCGCTGTGCAGGGTGGAAATCACCATGCGTCCTCCGGGCTTGAGCACGCGGGCCATCTCGCGCAGCAGGGGGGCGGGGTCGTCGAAAAGCTGCACCACCTCGATGCTGTAGGCAACGTCGATGGAGCCCTCGCGCAGGGGCAGGTTCATGCCGTCCGCGCGCAGCGGATACAGTCCTGCCTGAGAGGCCAGTTCGAGCATTCGCTGGGAGATATCGACTCCCAGAGTCGGGGTCTGGCGCGCGACGCCCTTGCTAAACTGCCCATGGCCGCAGCCGACATCGAGGGCGATGGCGTCATCCGGGATCAACTGCTCCAGTGTGGCCCGGAGCGCGTTGGCGATGGTGGGTACGACCTCCACGGCACCGGGGCCCGTTCCGTGGCGCTCCGCCGTTTCGTCGAAGTGTTTCATGATGTCGCCATGGGTTTGCTCGGACAGAAACTGAGGCACGCCGTTGGTGAAATCGAAGCGCTCATCGCCCGACGCGGTGACAAACCCCTCCGGGCCCGCGGAGAGCGGTTCGCCGGAGACCGGGGAGATGAGCAGCGGGACGATTCGGTTCCAATCGGGATGTTCGGACATGGGGCGGAATTCGCGGTCAATCAGGAGAAGGGGATGGCCCGGCGCAGCCGGGGGCCCAGGAATGTGGCGATGGGCAGGGGCAGACGTTTCCAGACCTCGTGTTTCAGACCCGAGGACTGGTCCATGGTCGCCGAAGGTATCGAACCGGACAGGGGCAGAGTCGTGTAGCGGGTGATCACGTCCCGCGTGCCCCACAGGCGTTTGAACCGGTGGGTTCCGCCCTCGCGGGGCGATCGACCGAAGTCCAGTAACCCGCCGCCCTCGTCCGCGACCTGTTCGATCATGGTCCAGTACAGCAGGTAATTTCCGTAGCGCCGCTGATGCTCCGGCTCGACCGCGACGTACAGATTCAGCCAATGCTGGCGGTTGCGCACCAGAAAGGCACCACCCACCATGCGACCGCCGTGATTGAGACTGATGAAACGGATGTTCCCGGCCAGATGGGTATTGATGGCCGAGAAGTAGTCGGCCCCGGTGGTCGGGGTGCCGAGGTCGCGCATCCGTGCGGCGAAAATGGAGTGATAGGCGTCGGGGATCCGATCTGATGTCGAGACGCCGTAGCCCTCTTTCGAGGCCTTGCGGGTCTTGCGCCGCACGTTGCCCGACAGGGCATCCCAGTGGGCGTCGGCCCCGGCCCCGACGGACAGGGTGGGGTGCAGCTTTTCGTGGGTCGTGGACCCGGGGACCGCGTCGAGGGGGAACTTGATCAATCCGTATCGGGCGCCGCTGTCCCGTGCGGTCTTCGTCAGTGCATCGATCAGTCCGCGCATCCGATCAGTATCGGTGGGGCCCGCGATGGCCCTGTCCAGACTCATCAGGACGTTGCCGCCCACGAGGGAGCGGGACTGGTAGAAGGCCGCGTAGGTAGGTGATGGGGAGCCGGGGTCCACGCACAGGTACAGGGGGCGCACCGAAAAGGCCTCGCCGAGCACCCGGTGCCAGCCCGCCAGCAGCATGGGATTGTCATCGCCCGCACGGCCGATGGCGCCGTCCCATCCCTGCTCGACCGGATCGTCGATCAGTGAGGCCTCAGGCGCGGAGCTCATTGGACACGTGCCGCGTACTCGGACAGGGGGCGGAAGCTGAAATCGCCGCACAGTCGGCCCAGTTTGCGAGCGGCGTGTTCCAGGCCTAGGTAGTGGCTGACC
>JBMYTY010000178.1:0-2077 GCA_049604855.1 Gammaproteobacteria bacterium
CGGCCGCTTCGGCGGCGGTGGACGCGGGACTGGAGGCCCTGGATGGGGCGCCGGGTGGGATGCGGGACGGCTTGATTTACGCCGGGGCCTCGATTCTCTGGCACCGGGGAAAGGTGGCGGATCTGCGTGCCGGTGCCGACGCGGTGCGCGGCGTCCTGGATGATGGCAGTGCGAAGGCGCGCTTTGTCGCGGCGCGGGGCTGAGATCATGACGGATTCACAATGGGTGGATGCCGCCGCCGTGGATGACATCGGTCCGGGCACCATGGCCTGCGTCGATGCCGGACCCGTGCGGGTGTTGATCTGTAACGTCGCTGGAACCTTTCATGCGGTCGCGGAGATGTGCAGCCACGAGGATTACCCCCTGTGCATAGGCGCTCTGCAGGGTGAGACGGTGAAGTGTTCGCTGCACGGCAGTCGGTTCAAACTGACTGACGGTGCACCACTGGACGAGCCCGCCGACCAGGCGATCGCGGTGTACCCGGTCAGGGTGGATGGAAACCGCATTCTGGTTCAGGTCTGACAAGGGCCCATCCGGGGGCGGTCTCCGTCCCCACCGAGGCGGGGGGGGGGCGTCGTGCCGGCGGCGTTCGCCGGGCGGGATGCCCCGATGAACGGGCGGGCTTACGAAAATTACACCGTGCGGCGGGTGTCACCGCTCATGGGCTGTGTCCGGGTCGTCGATGAAGGCCGTGTTCGCGCCTGGTCAGACGATGGTCGGACATGGCGCGTTTATTGGTTGCCGTCAAGGCGTCCCGAAATGGATGGGGCGCCCGGCATGCAGGGCGGCTTGGGGATGGGCTACGAGGTCGCGCTCTGGCAAGCGGACGCGGGTCCGCGCTGGCAGTCCCCAAGATTCGGCCTGCCTGATGAGCTGAGGGACGAGCGAACCGGCCTGTTTATGAACGGTCTCGCGGAGCGGGTTCGCGCCCCGTTTCCGCTCGGGGACCTGTGGGAGTGCTGGTGGGTCAGCGCGTGCGGCACGCCCCTGGTGTTACTTCAGACCGCGCGTCACGAGCCGGATGCTTCGGCACGTCTTCCGCATATCAGTGACTGGGCTCCCATGCCTTTGGGACAGTCTGATTTTCACTGCGCCGACCTTGATTTGCCCCCCGCGGCCCTGCGCGAAAGCCTTCGATCGCTCGCGCGTGACGCCGGAAAAGGCGGCCAGTCACGCTGGTTGCGGCGAAGTCAGGACGGCGCCTATCTTCCCCACGGGAACGTGGAAATTGAACCGGACGGCCCCGAAGAGCGGGTGTTGATGGCGTGTTATCGGGCGTTCATGGCCCCGCAACTGCTCACCTGGCCGACCTTGAGCTCCGAACTGCGCGCGCAACTGGAGAAGGTGGCTGTCCATCGCCCCATGACCCTTGCCCGCCTGCATCGACTCATTCCGGACTATGTTGACCGTGATTTGGTCAATGTCGCCCTGGTCCAGGCCCACCTGCGGAGTCATGGGTGATACACCCCGGACGTTGTTCAGGTTCAGGGCGCCCTGGCGTCCTGGTGTTCACGATTCAAGGGGGAAACCCGGGAAAGGGAGCCCCGCCCCGCCACCCGGCTGGCATAGCTAAGGTACGTGTGTAAAATGAACCTCTAAGCCCCGGGGATTTGGGATTTTTCCGACTGTCCCACCCGGGGTCGAAAGACAAACAAAATATAATCAGTCTCGGCGGGAATAGAGACGCACGGCGTAGGTGGAACATCCACCCCGCCAAAAACACAACACCGAACTCACGGGGCACCGCAATCGATGAAGAGGCCGTTTTGGTATGCCGACTGGTTCGTCGCGCTGGCCATCGTCATCATTTTCCTTCTGGTGTCGAACACCGCACCTCTGGCGGGGCTCGAACGCGGCGTCTATGACTGGGGTGTGCAGAGCACGGTACGAGAGCCCAGTCCCGATGTGGCGGTCATCGCCATCGACGACGACAGCATCGCTCAGTTGGGACGCTGGCCCTGGCCGCGCGATTTGCATGCGGCTCTGATCGATGTTCTGACCGAAGCCGGTGCCAAGGTCGTCGTGTATACGGTGTTCTTCACCGAACCCCAGCAGGACCCCGGGCTGTTGGTGATTC
>JBMYTY010000178.1:2087-4602 GCA_049604855.1 Gammaproteobacteria bacterium
ATTCGGGAGTGAGGCAAATAAGCCCGCAAGGCTGTTGGTGATTCAGCAGCTGTCCGACGCACTGGCCCAGAGTCAGCTGGCGGCTTTGTCGGCACCGGATACCCGTGCCGCCGTGGCGGCAATCACCAACCAGTTGACCAGCGAGGTGGATGCGCTTCAGGGCTATGCCTACGGTCAGGCGCAGGTCATCGCTGAGCCCCAGGGTGAGGAGGCCATGGCGCAGGCCATGACGGAGGTACCCCTGGTTGATCTGTCCGGTCTGGAGCAGATCGGTGCTCTGGTGACGGATGTGCTTCCGGCGGAAGCACAACAGCTGACCGAGGCACTCCAGTCGGCAGGGTCCCAACTCGACACGGACGCCATCCTCGGTGGCTCCATAGCGGCCAATGGTCGCGTCATCCTGCCCCAGTTTTTCGATCTGACGCCGCCCAAGGGGGCTCCGGACGGCGAACTACCGGAGTGGGTGCAGTCCTATGCGGTGCCGCAGGATTCGGTCGCCAACGTGATCGCCGCCAGTGAGAGCGATGCCTTGCCCATCCAGGCGTCGTTGGCAATTGTTCCCATCGAAACGGTGGGTCTGCCCGCGTTCGGCCTTGGACACCTGAACTCGGACCCTGACGTGGACGGTGCGGTCCGCTACGAGCCCCTGGTGGTCGACTACTACGGTGACTACTACCCGTCCCTGTCCCTCATGGCCGCCGCGCGCAGCCTGAACCTCGGTCCGGGAGACCTGCGGGTCAACATGGGGGAGTCTCTGCAGCTGGGTCGTTTGTCCATCCGGACCGATCCGTTCATGCGCATGAACACATTCTTCTACACGACGGATGGGGATAAGCCCGCCTTCAGCGTCGATTCGTTCGCCGCCGTGATGAGCGGTCAGGTCAAAGCTGAAAAGTTCAAGAACAAGGTGGTGATCGTCGGCGCTACGGCAACCGGAATCGGTACCACGCAGGTGACCCCCATTTCGCCAAATATGGCGCCCGCACTGACGGTGGCGCACACGGTTTCGAGCATCCTGCAGGAAGACTTCTTCATTGAGCCTTCCTGGAGTGTCTGGGTGATGCTCGGTGGATATCTCGTGGTGGCGCTCTATCTGATCCTGCTCCTGCCCCGACTTCGGGCGGGGGTCGCCGTCGTCGTTACGGCACTGATGGCTATCGCCGCCATGGGCGCGCTTTTCTATCTGATGACGGTTGAGCTCTCATGGGTCCGTCTCACGCTGCCGGTCGCGCTGCTGGTGCTGGGCCATATCCTGCTGACCACTAAGCGCTATCTTGTTACCGAGAAGAGCAAACTCAAGACCGAGGCCGAATCCGCCGAAAGCAACAAAATGCTGGCGTTGCAGTTCCAGGGACAGGGGCAGCTGGATCTTGCCTTTGAGAAGTTTCAGCGGATCCCGCTGGACGACAACATCATGGGCCTGCTCTACAACCTGGCCATCGATTACGAGTCCAAGCGTAAGCCCGCCAAGGCGCGGCTCGTCTACGAGTACATGGCGGAGCACGACAAGGGCTTCAAGGACGTCAAGGACCGTTTGGAGCGCGCGCGCAACATGGAACAGACCGTCATCATGGGTGGCGGCAGTCGGGGCGGCAGCGCCGCGGGTACCCTCATTCTCGATGGTGGCAGTGCCAAGCCCACCCTGGGCCGCTACGACGTGGAGAAGGAATTGGGCAAGGGCGCCATGGGCGTGGTCTACCTGGGCCGTGACCCGAAGATCAATCGCGAAGTCGCCATCAAGACCATGGCCCTTGCGGACGAGTTCGAAGGCGCCGAGTTGGAGGAGGCAAAATCACGCTTCTTCCGCGAAGCGGAGAGTGCGGGGCGTCTGGCTCACCCGAATATCGTGACCATCTACGACGCGGGCGAGGAGCATGACCTGGCCTATATCGCCATGGAGTTCCTGCGTGGCAAGGAAATGACCGAGTTCACCCAAACGGAAAACCTGTTGGACCTGAACATCGTGCTCGAACTCGTCGCCAAGACCGCGGATGCATTGGACTACGCTCACGGGCACAACGTCATACACCGCGATATAAAGCCGGCCAACATCATGTACGGACCCGCTGAAGCAGACGTGAAGATCACTGATTTCGGTATCGCCCGGATCTCCGACGCGAGTCGCACGAAGACCGGCATGGTTTTGGGTACCCCGTCGTATATGTCCCCGGAACAGTTGGCGGGTAAAAAGGTTGATGGCCGTTCGGACCTGTTCTCACTGGGTGTCATGATGTACCAACTGCTGACCGGCGAGTTGCCGTTCACGGGCGACTCCCTGGCGACCCTCATGTATCGCATTGCCAACGAAGACCATCCGGATATCCTTGAGAAGCGCCCCGACCTGCCGCACTGCGTGCGTGATGTGGTCAACAAGGCCATGGAAAAGGATCTTGATGCCCGTTACGCGCGTGGCTCGGAGTTCGCCACGGAGGCGCGGGCTTGTCTGAGCCAGATACAGGGGGGGGCGTGAGATGGTTCCACGGTTGCGCGGAGCAATTCAGGTTGCGGGCAAATC
>JBMYTY010000179.1:0-4584 GCA_049604855.1 Gammaproteobacteria bacterium
CCCAAAGTTGAGGCGGGGGCGCCCTTGCCGGTGACCTTGCCGGTGTGTAGGCCATGGTTTGTTTCCAGGTGCGGATGCAGGTTGGCGTAGAGGTAGTCGGCGGTATCGGCGAAGGCGGTGAACAGCAGGACCTTGCGGTTGCCCGGGTTGAGCGGCGATGCGAGCTTCGCATCGATTTCGGCCATGAGCCGTTGCAGCTTGGCGTCGTGCTCGGGCGTGATTTTCTCCATCTCCGCAAGCAGCTCGCTGATGACCGTGAGGTCAGCATTGAGGTCGTTTTCAAAGGAGGTGAGGTCCATGTCCGCGAGGTTGATGCGGACCTTGCTGCCGATGGTCTCTTCCTCGTCGCCGAAACGGTCGAGGATGTCGTCGTCGGGTTCGCTGTCGCCGAGCGCATCGGTGAGATCGGACAGGTCGACGCTATCGCCCAGGTTTTTGTGGGCGTCGATCTTGTCCAGGGTGGCGCGGTGATGCCGAGCGAGAGAGGAAAGTGTGAGGCGAAAGGCGTGCACGGAGCTTTCCAGCCGCTTGAGCAGGTTGACGGTCATCAGCCGTTGCAGGCTCTTCTCCCTGTCGGCCTGCCGCAGGCGTGAATCGCCCCCGGTTATTTTGGTGTCGTAGAGGTCCGCGTAGTGGGCGATGCGACTGGGCAGGATGTAGGTGATCGGCGCGTAGACGGCCATTCGCAACCCGGACAGGCGTTCGAAGATGTCGTTGAAGCCAATGACGTCGTCGCGGCTGGTGAGGTCGCTGTGGATGGACAGGGGCGGGAGCCGCTCGGGGAAGGCACCGATCTCGGAGGTGTCGTAGAAGGTCTGGATATGGCGCCGGGAGCGGGCGATGGTGACGCTGTCGAGTAGCTCGAAGAAGTCGAAGTCGAGGCTGGTGAGGATGGCCTCGGCGGTGCGCTCGTCGGGTGCGCGCTTGGACCATTCAGTGAAGGCCGTTTGGGCGCGCTTGAAGATTTCCTTGATGCCGCGTTCGGTTTTGAGCTTGGCGTCGAGTTTGGCCTCGCTGCCCTCATAAGCGAGCGCCAGTTGATTGCGCAAGTCGCTGAACCGGTTGTTCACCGGGGTGGCGGACAGCATCAGTACCTTGGTGGTGATCCCGGCGCGGATGACCTTGTTCATCAGGCGCTGGTAACGGGTCTCGCGGTCCTTGTAGGTGTCGTCGTTGCGGAAATTGTGGGACTCGTCGATGACCACCAGATCGTAGTTGCCCCAATTCACCCGGTTGAGCTGCATGCCCAGGGACTCACCTCGATCCCGTTGCAGGTCCGTGTGGCAAAGCACGTCGTAGTTGAAACGATCCGCTTCCAATTCGTTGGTGGTGAGGTTCTGGGTGTAAGTGGTCCAGTTCTCCGCGAGTTTCTTGGGGCACAGCACGAGCACGCGGGAATTGCGCGTCTCGTAATACTTGATGACGGCGAGGGCGGAGAAGGTTTTTCCGAGGCCAACACTGTCGGCGAGGATGCAGCCGTTGTAGGTCTCCAGCTTGTTGATGATCCCGGTGGCGGCATCGCGCTGGAAGTTGAACAACATGTTCCAGATGACGCTGTCCTGGTAACCGGTGCGGTCCTTGGGCATGACGTCTTCGCTGATGTCTTCAAGAAACTCGTTGAAGATGCTGTAGAGCATCAGGAAGTAGATGCGCTCGGGATCGTTCTCCCGATAGACAGAGGCGATGTGTTCCCGAAGACGCTCGGTGACGTCCTCGACTTTATTGGGGTCTGACCAGATCTGGTCGAGTGTCGATAGGTACGACTTGGTTATGTCTTCGCCTTCCAGCCGCATCATGAGGTTGGAAATGGCATCGCCTTTCTCGTAGCCGAGGCCGACTTTCGTGAAGCCCTGCAAGGGGTGGTAAACCACGTCGATGTTGCGTCCCTGCACGCACGCAAACTCTTGCATGGGTGCCCCGGTGCGATTGGAGCGGAACCGAGCTTTGCGTTTGATCCAGTCCGCGCATTCGCGGGCGATGGCGCGCTGGTAGAGCTGGTTCTTTAGCTGGATCTCGAAATCACTGCCGTAGAAAAGCCGCTCTTGCGCTTTCTTGGGGATATGAAACTCGCGACGCTCCTTGGGCTGCTCATCGTCGGGGAGGAAGGCTGGGGTGGTGAACAGGAACTCGAAGCTATCGATGGATTCGAGTTCTTTCTTCAGCGCTTCGAAGGCGTAGATGGAGAAGGTCGCGGCGGCGATACGCAGCCGGGCACCCGGCTGGATGGTTTCCTTGAGGCTGTCTCCGAACAGTTTGTTGACGTTGTCCAGGGTTTCCATGGAAGTCCGAGGTTTTCGCGGCTGCGTGGCGTTAGGGACTGTACCGCCCGGTGCTGCGGATTTCATATCCGCGCCCGACGGTGATTCCGGTGCGGCGGTGCCGAATCAAGGGCGACGGGTTCGCGAATCGTCTGGAGTTGCCCGACGGGTCAGAGGGGGGACGGGAACCCCTGATTCAGTCGCCGTGGATTGTCGTCCTTAACTTGCCAAGCAAACGCCTCGCTCACCCGCTCCATCTCTTCCAGGTTGGCGATGATCTCGGCCAGTGACAGCTCCGACCCACGTCGCATGGCCTCTTTCTCGGCACCTTCGAAGGTGGTTTTTGACCAGTCCACCGTGGCGTTCGATGAATCGCCGTCAGACATCACGTCCCGTCCCGTCGAGTTCTTCGACAGCCAAGAGTTCTGGGCCCGGCCCACGGCTCGCTTTAGGGCGTAGGAGAGGCGTCCCGCCGCGATTAACGCGAAGCGTGAACGGTCGATCGGGGTGAGGTCCGAGGTCGCCACTGCTCGGGCATTGCTATGTGATTTTCGGAGAAAAAAATCCCGTACGGGATTGTCGAACGCGTGAGCTCGACCTATATTCCCGATCGGGAAAAAAATATGGCTGATGTCCGTGACGATTACTGAAATAAACCCGAGCGGGACTATCGATAGCGTCTCGGAACTCGGGGTATCTGTCCGTGACAGGCGGAAGGCACAGGGTGCGACCCAGGCCCAGTGCGCCGCGCTGTGTGGCGTCGGTGTGCGGTTCATTTCCGAGTTGGAAAACGGTAAGGCCACCATGGAGCTGGGCAAGGTGCTGCATGTGCTCAAATGCCTGGGGCTGGAGCTCAGTGTCCGCCCCCGTGGGTGGCCTGCCGATCAAGGTGGTCGGGCTCATTCCAAATGAGTACAGCGGACTAATGAGTACACCGCGATGAGCGACCCTTTGGATGTATTTCTGGGCGGCGACAGGGTCGGTTCCCTGTGGCTGGACCCCGGGCGGCGATTCGTCTTTCGCTACGAGGCCAACTGGTTGGCCCGCGCGGATGCCTTTCCGCTCTCTCTGGCATTGCCCTTGCGGGTCGAGGCGTTCGCCGATGATCAGGCGCGGCCTTTCTTTTCCAATCTGCTGCCCGAGTCTGAGTTACGCCGGTTGATTGCGCGTCGGCTGGGTCTGTCTGAACGCAATGATTTCGCGCTACTGGAAGCCGTGGGGGGCGAGTGCGCTGGCGCCGTGAGTCTGCTGAGCGCCGACGTCATCCCGCCCGCGGAGTCCGCGTATCGGTTCTTGGATGAGTCCGAGCTGAACGCGCTGATCACGGATCTGGCCCAGCGTCCGATGTTGGCTGGCGAGCAGGGGATGCGCCTGTCCCTGGCGGGGACCCAGAACAAGTTGCCTGTAGTGTACGAGGAGGGACGGGTGGGGCTGCCCATGGGCTCGGCACCCAGCAGCCATATCCTCAAACCGCCGATCGCGCACTATCCCGATTCGGTGTGGAACGAGTGCTTCTGCATGCGGCTTGCGTCGCAAGTGGGGCTGGCGGTGCCGCCGGTCATGATCTTGGCCGCCTCCAGCCCGTTGTATTTGGTGCGGCGCTACGACCGGGAGAACCTGTCCGGGGTTGGATTACGACGGGTGCATCAGGAGGATTTCTGCCAAGCCCTGGGAATCGCGCCCGATCAGAAGTACGAGCGGGAAGGAGGGCCGGGCCTGCGCGCTTGTTTCGAACTGCTGCGGCGGGTCAGCGTGCAGCCGGTGGTCGATATGAAGGCCATGCTCGAGTGGGTTGTTTTCAACTACCTGATCGGAAACGCCGACGCCCACGGCAAGAATGTCTCGCTGCTGCTCACCGCCCAGGGGCCGCGTCTGGCGCCTTTCTATGACCTGATGAGTACCGCCGTGTACCCCGGTTTGTCCGAGCGTATGGCGATGCGTGTCGGTGGCGAGGATCGACCGGATTGGATCATCGAACGGCGCTGGAGGGGGTTCGCCGATGAGGTGGGGATCGGTTTCAAGCTGTTGCACCAGACCCTGCTCGGGATGAAGGAGCGGGTTGGGGCCGAGGCCCGGGAACTGGCGGCTGATCTACGTGCCGAGCATGGAGAGCACGATGTGATTGATCAGATCGTCGCCCTTGTTGAGCGGCGCGGGAGCAAGGTCATGAAATCTCTGGCGGCCGGTACAGGGGGGCGCGAGGGCTGAGACGGCGGCTAAAGCCGCTCCTACGGTTGGGGTGCTTTGTAGGAGCGCCCTTCCGGGCGCGAAGGGTGGTGGCACGGCGTTGAGGTCCGATTCGCGCCTGGAAAGGCGCTCCTACAGT
>JBMYTY010000180.1:0-4578 GCA_049604855.1 Gammaproteobacteria bacterium
CGTCCCGGCCTTCCTCGCCGATCCGGCAGGGGACGGTCTGCTGCTGACCGGTCCGACGGGCGCCGGCAAGACCTCCCTGGTGCTGCAGGTCGCCGCCCGGCTCAACTGGCCGGTGCAGGAGGTGACCTGCCATGGGCGCATGGAGCTGTCCGACCTGGTCGGACAGTTCATGCTGATCCAGGGCGAGACCCGTTTCGTCCATGGACCCTTGTCCGTGGCGGTGCGGGACGGGCACCTGCTGGTGCTGAACGAGATGGACGTCATGGACGCCGCCGAGCTCGCCGGCCTCAACGACATCGTCGAGGGGGCGCCCTTGGTGATCGCCGCCAACGGCGGCGAGGTGATTAGCCCGCATCCGAAGTTCCGGGTGATCGCCACCGGCAACAGCGCCGGCGCGGGCGATACCAGCGGGCTCTATCAGGGCGTGCTGCGCCAGAACCTGGCCTTTCTCGACCGCTTCCGGGTGGTTCGGGTGGCCTACCCGGACGCCACCACCGAGCAAGGGCTGATCAAGACCCTGGTGCCGAGTCTCCCCGAGGCCATCGGCGAGAAGATGGTGGATGTGGCAAACGAGGTCCGCCGGCTCTTTCTGGGACAGGCGGACACGGGCCAGGAGCTGACCGTGACCCTCTCGACGCGCACCCTGGTGCGGTGGGCGCGGTTGGCGCTGACCTTCAAGGGCGCCCCCCAGCCGCTCGCCTATACCCTGGACCAGGCGTTGACCGCCCGGGCCGAGCCCGAGCAGCGCGAGGCCATCCACCGCATCGCCGCCGATGTCTTCGGCGGACTCTGGACGGGGACCACGCCGTGAGCGGCTTCGAGCTCTACCGTTACACCCATTCGGATGGTACTGCCAAGGACTGGGCCTGGTGCGAACACCCCAGTGTCGGCATGGAGGTACGTTGGGGTAGGGCCGGACGGCTGGTGCAGAAGGCGACCTATCCCGTCGCCAAGCGCCGCATGGTGATGGAGCGTGCTTTGGCCAAGCAGCGCAAGGGCTATCGTTTCCTGGGCTGGTGCAAGATCGATGCGTCCGGGCAACCGGTAGATCTGCGCCGACCATCAACCCCGCGGTTGAACGGATCAGCCGATCGGCGGATCACACCGACAACGGCCAGCGGGCCGAGTCTCCCGCGGATCGACCTGTCCCAGGTCGAGACCGGAAGCGACGACTACTGGTTCTGAGATTTTTCACTCATTCACGCCGGCAGCGGCGCCCGTGCTCGGCCGCCCGGCCGGTGCGTGCGCCTCCCGGCTAAGGAGGTGCCATGATGACGATGCAAGTGCTCGACCGCCTGGTGGCGGTCAACCTGGATGTCCGGATCTGGTCCGGACGCAAGAAGCTCACCGCCGAGGACCTGTCCCTCGGTGCCGATGTCCCGCCCGAAGACCTGGTGTCCCTGGGCTCCAAGCGGGTCTGCGACCCGGAGCCGATCAAGGTGTTCCACCGCCTTAAGAAGCAGGCGGAGCGCGTCTGCCTCAGCGGCGGCACGCGCTTCCTGGGCGGCTATGCCATCCCGGAGGACCGCACCGAGACCGTGGCCGCGGAGCTGGACGCCCTCGGCAAGGCCTTCGCGCAGGAGCGCGCGACCTTCGTTGCCGGCTACGGCCAGGCCATCGAGGACTGGATCGCCCTGCACACGCAGTGGGAGGCGGCGATCCGCAAGGCGGTGGATCCCGCTTCGGTGGTCGAGTCGCGGCTCGCTTTCGGCTATCAGCTCTACCGGATCGCGCCCGTGGAAAACGCGGGTAACCTGGCGGAGCAGGTACAGGGGCTGGGGGACACGCTCTTCGGCGAGGTGGCCGGCATCGCCCGCGAGCTCGACAAGAGCTTCGTCGGCAAGGACGCCCTGTCGCAACGGGCCCTGTCCACCTTCCGCCGTATCCGAGAGAAGCTGGGTTGCCTGGCCTTCGTCGACTATAGGGTACAGCCTGTATTGGAGAGTCTGGAAGACTGGCTGGCGCGGGTACCGGGCAAGGGTCCTGTCACCGGCGCCCTCTTCAACGAGGGCTTCGGCTTGATGCTGCTGGTCTCCGATCCGCAGCGGATGAGCGATCACGGCGCCGGCATCCTGGCGCTGCAGGACCTGATCCCCGTACAGGACGACAAGCCACCGGAAGACGAGGCTCAGAAAGAGGATGAATGCGAGTGGTCTTTCGGCGGTCCCCTCGGCGACGAGGAGCCGGATCAGGAAACCGATGCGGTTCCCGCCCCATGGGAGCCGACCGAAGGGCAGCCATTGGAGCAAGAGTCCTTCTACTTTTGAGTGAACCGGAGGACCGCCGCGTGCGGTCCACTTTCCCCAACCGGGGCGCCCGTTGCCCCGCCTTGGGGAGCGGTGCGCCCCTTCTTTTGAGGAGCACACCATGCTACACACGTTGAGAAACGCCCTACCGATCGTGGCGGCGGCGCTCGGACGCAAATTCGGCATCGAGGTCGGGGTGGGCGGTCATGACGCCTGCACCGACGGGAAGCGCATCCAGATTCCGGATGTGCCGGACGATCCAGCCAGCCGGGACTTGGCCTGGGGCTACCTGGCCCACGAGGCCGCCCATGTGCGCTACACCGATTTCGCGGTGTACGAGCTGGCGGCCCACGAAGGACCGCTCCAGGAGATGCTGCAGAACCGCATCGAGGACGTGCGCATCGAGCGCGAGCTCGGACGCCCTTACCCCGGCACCCGGGCGACCATCACCAAGGTGCTGCACCGGATGCTGACCGAGGGCCGGATGTCCGCTCCCCAACCGAGCGATCAGCCGGCCCAGGTGCTTGCGGCTTATCTGCTGCTCGCCCTGCGACACGAGGTGCTGAATCAGAGGGTGATGGCCGAGGAGGCTGGAAAGGCGGCCGACACGCTGCAGCAGGTATTTCCTTCGCTGTTCCTCGCGCGTCTGCGCACCCTCATGGACGAGGTCCCCGGTCTGACCAGTACCGCCGAGGCGGTCGATCTTGCCCGGCGCATCCGGCGTCTGGTCGAGGACGAGGCCGACCCGCCATCCGGGAATAGATCAGGAGAGACCGGCGACCCGAATGACGAGGATGAACCCGATCAGACCTCCGGCGCCGCTGGGAGTCTGGACGATGATGAGCCCCCCGCGAATGAAAAAGGCGGTAAACCTGAATCGAACGGCCAGGAAACAGGAGAGGATGGAGTACCGGACGGCGTGGAGTCAGCGTCGAACGAAGAGCAGGACGGTTGTCCGGACGGACCCGAATCTAAGCCGGACAACGGCAGCGAGACGGAGTCACCCGATGCGACCGACCGGGACACGGACGCTGCGGGAGCTTCCGGGGCAGATGCTGGCGGTAACGGTCCGCAAAATGCCCTGGCCGCCGTGCTGGCGGCAGGCGCAGGCGACTGCGACGACGACCTGTTCACCCAGGTCGGAAAGCTGCTCGGCACAGAGGCCTCCGCGACCAACGAGGTCCGGCTGCCGCTGCCAGAGGAATACGCGGGCAACGCCCTCGCAGGTCTCCGCCTGCTGGCCAGGGTGCACGCGGAATCGGCGCGGCTGAGCGCCCGTCTGCAGGGGCTGGTGCAGGCGAGCCGTATGGATCGCCCCCGACCGGTACGCAGCGGTCGGCATCTGGATACGAGGAGGCTTCATCGCGTGGCGGTGGCCGATGCGCGCATCTTCGCACGCAAGTCCCACCACATCGCCCCCAACACGGCGGTCCACCTGCTGGTGGATCTGTCGGGGTCCATGCACGCGACGGTCCATCGGCGCGATGGTACACAAAGCACACGTGCCGGCAGCGCGTTGGAGTCGGCGCTGGCCCTGGCGTTGGCGCTGGACGGGATTCCCGGCGTGACGGTGGCCGCCACCGCCTTTCCAGGCAGAGCGGGAACACCGGACCGGTTGACCCGGATGGTCGGACACGACCAATCGCCCCAGGCCTGTGCTGGCGCATTCGTCCAGGCCCCACGCGGCGGGACGCCGATGGCGCAGGCCTTGTGGTACGCGGCGGCGGATCTACTCGCCTGTCGTGAGGAGCGCCGAATGCTGGTGGTCCTCACCGACGGCGAGCCGGATGACGCGGCAGAGGTGTTGCGGCTCCTGGGGCTTTGCCGCCAGGCCGGGATCGAGACGGTGGGAGTCGGGATCTGCATCTGTGTGCAGCACCTGTTTCCGGCCGCCATCGAGGTGGCGGAGGCGAAGGACCTCAAGCGGGAGCTGTTCGGCGTGGCCGAGCGACTGCTTATGGGGGCCGCCGCCTGATGGCCGGGATCTGATCGGTCCGTCCGGGAAACCGGACGGGTTGGTCGGGCCCGGGCACAAGCGGGAAAGGTGTGCGTCTGTCGCCTCCTTTTGCCCGTCCGCGAAGAAGCCTGATTGCCTATGGTTCAGAGAAGTCGCGCTTGCGGTGCCTCCTCGCTCAAGGGGGCAACGCCAACGCGGTTTCGTTCGGCTCTCCCTGGTGAGACCGAGGAAAGGCGCTAGCTGGGCGCCCCCCCCTTCGGGAAAAATCAAAACAGCCCTGCGACGAGGCGGCTCCCGCCGCCCTTCAACCACCCCACGGGGAGACCATCTCCCCGCGCGGGGACCTGTGTCTCCTCGATTTTCAGGAGACACACC
>JBMYTY010000181.1:0-4560 GCA_049604855.1 Gammaproteobacteria bacterium
CAATCATCGCCGGGATCAGGGGTGATCAGATAGCGTTCAGGCACCGTGACGGCCTTGATGATCGCTTTGTTGGCGGCAGGGAAGTCTTGGGGGGAGAGTGCGTCGGTTCCGAGCCACTTCAAGGGCTGACCTTCCCGACCGACCGGCGTGCCCGTGAAGGAACACACCTCCCAGACATCCAACATGACCGTGCATTCAGCATAGACATGACGCACCCGGATCAAGGGGTGAGCCTCGCGAGGAACAATCCCCAGTTCCTCCTCCAATTCACGCCACAACGCGTTTTGTACGCGCTCACCGTGTTCCAGCTTGCCTCCCGGAAACTCCCACAATCCCCCCTGGTGGACATCCGGGCGCCTCTGGGAAAGCAGAATGCGGCCTTGCCCATCGCGGATCACGCCAACCGCAACATGAATCACCGGGCTCATGGTGCACGCGAAGCGGCTTGCTGATCGCGGCCCTTTCGATCAGGTCCTGTATTCGGCATTGATCGTGACATAGTCGTGGGAAAGATCCGTTGTCCAAACAACAGACTCCGCGGCCCCACGCCCAAGGTCGATAGTGACGACGATCTCGCTGCGTTTCATGACAGCGGCACCGCGCTCCTCGCTGTAGTCCGGATCCGCGCCTCCCGCGCGCACAATGCACACCTCATCCAGATGGATGTCGATCAACTCAGTCCGCATATCCGCTAACCCGGATCTCCCGACCGCCGCGAGTATCCGCCCCCAATTGGCATCACTGGCGAAAAAGGCCGTCTTCACGAGGGGTGAATGCGCCACGGTGTATGCGACGGATCTGCACTCCTCCCGATTTCGCCCCCCGCGGACCCGGACCGTAATGAATTTGGTCGCACCTTCACCATCACGAACGATGGCCTGGGCAAGCAATTGGCACACCTCCAGCACAGCGGCCTGCCACTGCGTAAATCCTTCAGAGCCAGGCACCAAGCGGATACCACTGGCACCGCTGGCCACCAACAGAAGCGCATCGTTGGTCGATGTATCCCCATCAACTGAAATGGCGTTGAAACTGGCATCGGCCACCTCCTTGAGCACCCGCTCCAGGTGCCCTTTGTCGACCCCGGCATCGGTGGCGACAAAGGCCAGCATGGTCGCCATGTCGGGGCGGATCATGCCCGCCCCTTTGGCCATACCGGTGATGGTCAGTTCGCCCTCGGGGAGCACCACGGTACGACTGATTGCCTTGGCCACCGTATCCGTGGTCATGATGGCGCGTGCCGCCCGATCCCAGCCTCGTTCATCCAGGTCGGCAATCGCGGCGTCTATCCCGGGCCCGAACGCCGCCATGTTCATGCGCGTGCCGATGACTCCCGTGGAAAAGGGGAGCACCGCGTCATCGGGCAACTGACTGAGACGCGCGGCGATAGCACAGCTTTCGCGGGCATCCTGCATTCCTGGTTCGCCCGTTCCCGCATTGGCATTGCCTGAATTGATCAGTGCCAGGCGGGGATGACCTGACAACAGGTTTGCCCGAGCGACATGAACCGGCGCCGCGCAAAACGCATTGCGGGTAAAGACCCCCGCCGCGCTGCTGCCCTCATCGAATGCCATCACCACCAGGTCATCACGGTCGCGATAACGGATACCGGCACGCGCGCTGCCAAGACGCACGCCCGCCACGGGCAACAGGCCCGAGGGATCGGAAAGGTTCACCGCCATGTCTTGAATATCCCCGTTGATCGACGCAAAAGGTCGCGGCACGAATGGGCAAGCGAACGCGCCCGGTCCGTCTCAATTCAGCTCAGCTTGCCGTGACATTGCTTGTATTTCTTACCCGAACCGCAGGGACAGGGATCATTGCGGCCAACCTTCTTCCCATCGCGTACAAAGGGCGTGTGCGCATCGTCGGCCTCGCCAGCAAGCCCGGCATCACCCGGTGCGCCTCCCGGCAGCCCCGCGGGCGGCATGGGCTCCGCCGCGTTGGGATTGAGTTCAGCCGTGGCGGCGATGCCGGATGCATCAGCGTGCTGGAACTCCATCGGGGTTTCCTGGCGCTGAGCCGCCTCCATGGCGGCGATTTCCTCCGGCGTCGGGATATGCAGCTTGGCGAGCACCGTGACCACCTCGTGGGTGATTCGATTCAGCAATTGGCTGAACAGCTCGAAAGACTCGCGCTTGTATTCCTGCTTGGGCTGCTTCTGGGCGTAGGCCCGCAAGTGGATTCCCTGGCGCAGGTAATCCATGGAAGCCAGATGCTCCTTCCACAGGTGGTCGAGAATTTGCAGCATCAATGCCTTCTCGACGTAACGCATCTGCTCGCTGCCAGCAGCCTTTTCCTTATCGGCGTACTGCGCGTTCACCGCCTCGTGGATGCGCTCCCTCAAAGGCTCTTCATGAAGAGTGTCGTCAGCATCGAGCCATTTCTGAACCGGGAGTTCGAGGCCGAAATCCTCTTTCAGCTGACTCTCCAGACCGGGGACGTCCCATTGCTCGTCGATACTACCGGGCGGAATGTAGCCGCTGATGATCTCATCGGTGACGTCGTGGCGAATCTTGGCGATGGTGTCGCTAATATCGTCCGCGGCCATGAGTTCGTTGCGCTGTGAGTAGATCACCTTGCGCTGGTCATTGGAGACATCGTCGTAATCAAGCAGATTCTTTCGGATATCGAAGTTATGGGACTCGACCTTACGCTGGGCGTTTTCGATGGCCTTGGTCACCCATGGATGTTCGATGGCCTCGCCATCCTCCATCCCAAGCTTCTGCATCATTCCGGCGACCCGGGGCGAAGCGAAGATACGCATCAGGTTATCCTCGAGGGACAGATAAAACCGGGTGGAGCCCGGGTCACCCTGGCGTCCGGAGCGGCCACGCAACTGGTTATCGATTCGCCGGGACTCGTGGCGCTCGCTGCCGAGCACGTGTAAGCCGCCTGCTTCAAGCACCTGGGTGTGACGCGCGTCCCATTCCGTCTTCAGGGCGGTCCGTGCATCCTCGCTTGTATCCTCGGGTAGCGCGTCGAGTTCAACCTGAAGATTTCCCCCAAGCACGATATCGGTACCGCGCCCCGCCATGTTCGTGGCAATGGTGACCGCCCCCGGGCGCCCTGCTTGGGCAACGATCTGGGCCTCACGTTCATGCTGCTTCGCGTTCAGCACCTCGTGGGGGATCGACGTCTTCTCCAGCTCGGCATGCAGCAGTTCCGAATCCTCGATGGATGCGGTGCCCACCAATACCGGCTGACCCCGCTTATGGCTGTCGCGGATGTCCTCGACGATGGCGGCAAATTTCTCACGCTGGGTCAGGAAGACCAGGTCCGCCTGATCATTTCTGACCATGGGCCGGTGCGTGGGTATCACCACGACTTCCAAGCCATAGATCTGCTGGAACTCGAAGGCCTCGGTGTCCGCGGTGCCGGTCATGCCCGACAATTTGTCGTACATCCGGAAGTAGTTCTGGAAAGTGATGGAGGCGAGTGTCTGGTTCTCAGCCTGGATGGGGACGCCTTCCTTGGCTTCCACGGCCTGGTGCAAACCGTCAGACCAGCGCCGTCCCGCCATGGTACGTCCGGTGAACTCATCGACGATCACGATCTGGCCATTGCGGACGATGTAATGAACATCTTTCTGGAACAGGTTCCAGGCCCTGAGCGCGGCATAGATGTGGTGCATCAGGTTGATGTTGCCCACGTCATAAAGGCTTTCGTCTTCCTTCAGCAGCCCCGCCTGATTAAGCAACTCCTCAGCCTTCTGGTGACCGTCCTCGGTCAGGAAAATCTGACGCTGTTTCTCATCGACGGAAAAATCACCCGGCCCGTCTTCTTCCTGCTGCTTTACCAGCTTCGGTGCCAGTTCGTTCACCGTCGTGTAGAGGTCGCTCTGATCCTCGGTGGGCCCGGAGATGATCAGGGGCGTTCGGGCTTCGTCGATGAGAATGGAATCGACTTCGTCGACCACCGCGTGATGCAGATCACGCTGCACCTTCTGGTCCATGGAGAAGGCCATGTTGTCGCGCAGGTAATCGAAACCAAACTCATTGTTGGTTCCATAGGTGATATCGCAGGCATAAGCCTCACGGCGCTGATCGTCGCTCAAGCCCCCCACGATCACGCCGGTGCTCAGACCAAGAAATCCATAGAGTCGGCCCATCCACTCGGAATCGCGGGTGGCAAGGTAATCGTTGACGGTCACCACATGCACGCCCTTGCCGGGCAGTGCGTTGAGATAAACGGCCAAGGTGGCCACCAGTGTCTTTCCCTCACCGGTGCGCATCTCGGCGATACGTCCGTCGTTGAGCACCATTCCACCGATCATCTGCACATCGAATTGGCGCATCCCCAGGACTCGGCGCCCCGCCTCTCGAACCGTGGCGAAGGCCTCCGGCAGCAGATCCTCCAAAGCGGTGCCCCCTTCCAGACGATCACGAAACTCCTGGGTCTTGGCCGCGAGTGCCGCGTCATCCAGAGCTTCCATCTCCGGTTCAAGCGCGTTGATCTTCTCGACGGTTTTTCTATAGCGCTTGACCAGGCGGTCATTGCGGCTGCCGAAGATCTTGGTAAGAGCGTTCTTGATCATGAAATACGGTGGGCTGGGAGCGG
>JBMYTY010000182.1:0-2753 GCA_049604855.1 Gammaproteobacteria bacterium
GCGCCCCGTTTCACCGGCCAGACCCGGTGGATTACGACAAACTCAGTAAATACAAACGAATTCGGAGAGGTACATCATGGGTGTCGGCGGAATCAGTATCTGGCAGTTGCTCATCGTCCTGGCCATCGTCCTGGTGCTTTTCGGTGCCAAACGACTGCGCAACGTGGGCGGAGATCTCGGCCATGCCATCAAGGGATTCAAGAAGGCCATGAAGGACGGCGAACAGGACGGCGGCCCCAGCGCGGAGCCGGAAAAACTGCAGAAAAAAGACGATGCGGTGATCGACGGCGAAGTCACCTCTAAGGACAACACCAAGGCCTGACGGGGCGCGCAGCGCCGCTCGCCCTTGATCGTTCAGAACCGTGTTTGACGTCGGCTTCTTCGAGCTTGCCCTGATCGGCATCATTCTGCTGATCGTGGTGGGCCCTCAACGGCTGCCCAAGCTGGCCCGTTTCGTCGGCGCGTGGGCGGGCAAGGCCAATCGAGCCTTTCAATCGGTGAAAAACGAGGTCAATCGGGAGCTGGCCGCCGACGAACTCAAACGCACGCTCGAGAAGCAAACGGGGTCCAATGATCTCTACGAGATCGTCGAGGAAACAAAATCCGACCTGAACAGCATTCGTGACGAGACGGACACCGCGCTGAAGGAGTCCGAACAAGCCCTAGAGGCCCAATCCTCTTCCGCGCCCGTGAATACTCCCGGGAAGAGCGACCCATGAGCCCGGCGCCCGTGGAACCGGACGACAACGTCGACCAGGAACAGCCCTTCATCTCTCATCTGCTCGAACTTCGCGACCGCACGGTTCGCGCGGTTCTCGCCATTCTGGTCGTCTTTGTCTGCCTCGCGCCGTTCGCCAACGAACTCTACACGGCCCTGGCCGGGCCACTGACCGCGCACCTCCCGGAAGGCACATCCATGGTAGCCATCAAGGTTATCAGCCCCTTCCTGACGCCCTTCAAACTCACCCTGGTGATGGCAATTTATATCGCCGTGCCCTTCCTGCTCTACCAGATGTGGGCCTTCGTGGCCCCCGGGCTGTACCGGCACGAGAAACGCATGGTCTGGCCGCTGCTCATCTCGAGCACGATTCTTTTCTATCTGGGCATGGCCTTCGCCTATTACGTCGTCTTCCCCCTCATGTTCGGCTTCCTCACCGCCACGGGACCGGAAGGCGTGGCGGTCACACCGGACATTTCCGAGTACCTGGACTTCGTCCTCACGGTCTTTCTCGCATTCGGTGTGGCCTTCGAGGTGCCCATCGCCACCATTTTGTTGGTCTGGACCGGCATGGTCGAACCCGACAGCCTGCGTGAAAAGCGCCCTTATGTGGTCGTCGGCGCGTTCATCGTCGGGATGCTGTTGACCCCGCCCGACATCATCTCGCAGACCCTGCTGGCCATTCCCATGTGGCTGCTCTACGAGCTGGGGATCATCTTCTCAGTGTGGTTCCGGCCCAAGAAACCGGACACGGACGACGTGAGCGACGACACCCCCTCCGCCACCCGGGACGGCGCAACAGTCGCCGGCGCCGCATCAGCCACCGCCTCCGCTGGTGCAGCCACCACCGGAAGCGCCGAAGACAGTGCTGACCTTGGCGAGTACTACCAGCACATGATCGAAGCCGAAATGGACAAGGAGCTCGACGACATGGAGGCCTGGGAGAACGAGGATTATGACGACGAGCCCACCTCCTCGCACGGCGACGATGAGAGCGTCCCCACGCCCGAGCCCGAAACGGATGACGACAATCCGGACGAGTACAACTATGGGGGCGTGGAATATGACTCCAAGGGAAACCCAATCCGCAAACCCCAGGACGATCCATAGGGTTCCCATCGGTCGGCAATTCCAAGATTGCCACGCCCCGTTGCCGCCCCTCCCCGCCGATCATTTTCCGGCCCAGCTCGGTCACCACGCGCGGGGACACTCCCCCACTTTCACGGTATCCTTCGGCAAACCGCCCGGGATGCTTAATGCGACTCGAATTCACCAAGATGCACGGCCTCGGCAACGACTTCATCGTTATCGATGCCACCCAATCGCTACCGCACCTCACCCGGGATCAGTTGCGACACATGGCGGATCGCCGGTTCGGCATCGGCTGTGACCAGATCCTCCTCGTTGAATCGCCCACCCGGGACGACACGGACTTCCTCTACCGCATCTACAACGCCGATGGCGGCGAGGTGGAGCAGTGCGGAAACGGCGCCCGCGCATTCGTGCGCTTCGTGCATGAACGCGGACTCACACGCAAATCGTCAATCCGCGTGGAAACCGCCTCCGGAATCATCGAACCCAGCCTGAACCCCGACGGATCAATCACGGTGAACATGGGGGCACCTATCCTTGAACCCAGGGCCATTCCCTTCGACGCCCCATCCCGTGCGCCGTCCTATATCGTCGATCACGACGGCCAGGACCTTGCCATTGCCGCGGTCTCCATGGGCAATCCCCACGCCGTGCTCTGGGTGGACGACGTGGACGAGGCACCGGTCGAAGCCTGGGGCCCCGAACTCGAGCATCACCCGCGCTTTCCGAATCGGGTCAACGTGGGCTTTGCCCAGATTGTCAGTCGCAAGCTCATCAAACTGCGCGTATTTGAGCGCGGCGTTGGAGAGACCCTGGCCTGCGGTACCGGCGCTTGCGCCGCCGTTGTCTACGGGATTTCGCGAGGTTGGCTACACGATTCCGTGACAGTTGAGCTGCCCGGAGGTAAGCTCTGCATATCCTGGGCTGGCCCCAACCAGCCCGT
>JBMYTY010000182.1:2763-4558 GCA_049604855.1 Gammaproteobacteria bacterium
TTGAGCGCGGAGCGGGCGAAACGCTCGCCTGTGGCACCGGCGCCTGCGCCGCCATGGTCGCGGCTCGCATCCAAGGACATGTCGATGCGTTGGCCACCGTGGCACTACGTGGCGGTGCGCTCGAGATCGAATGGCGTGGCGAAGGCCACCCGGTCCTGATGACGGGCCCCGCCGAAATCGTTTACCAGGGGGAAATCGACTTATGAGTGAGAACCAGGAACCCGTGCGCGAAATCGATGACGATCTCGAACGCCAGACCTCCGACTATCTCCGCCAACACCCGGACTTCTTCAAACGCCACGACAGTCTCGTCGCCGCTATGCGCGTCCCTCATAGCGCTGGTGACGGCACCGTGTCCTTGATTGAGCGTCAGATCGAGGTCCTACGCGAGCGTATCGCCACCCTGGAAGCCAAGGAGCGGGACATGGTCGAGGTCGCCCGCGAAAACCAGCATCTGCATCGGAAGATCCACCGCTTCACCCTCGAACTTATCGGCGCCCGTTCGGCCTCTGACGTTGTGGCCCGACTTCAGGCCTATCTCACCGAGGAGTTTCAAACCGAAGCGCTCACCCTCGGGCTCATTGAAGGCGGCACCGAGAACCTCGATGACAATGCCATTCTGCGCATGCTCGATCCCGATGGCGAGGAGCTGAAAGCCTTCGACGGCACACTCAAGGGCGGTCCTCTGTGCGGAAGGCTGAAGCATGAACAGCTGCGGGTTCTGTTCGGCGAGAACGCCGTGGAGATCCGTTCCAGCGCCCTGGTTCCCCTGGGCGAGCATGGGAGCCTGGGAATGCTCGCCATCGGAAGTCGCGAAAAAGGCCGGTTCCAGGAAGGGATGGGCACGGAGTTCCTGAACAACATGGGCGAAATCATCTCGCAAGCCCTTGTCGCCCAATCCTGATAGCAAAGAAATTCCGTTATGAGCAGGGCAGAGAGCGGCAGCCCCGACGACTCCCCCATTTCCTCGTTCATCGCTCACCTGAACAACGAGCGACGACTGTCCCCGCGCACCGCGGATGCCTACCGGCGCGACCTAAACGCCTTCCACGGCTTTCTCGTCCACATGGATGTCTCCCACTGGACCGAGGTCACGGCGCACACCGTTCGGGGCTTCGTCGCTCAACAACATCGGGCAGGCATACACCCACGCAGCATCCAACGGCGTCTATCCGCCCTACGTGGGTTTTACGTCTTCCTCATTCGCGAGGGACTGGCCCGTCAGAATCCCGCCGATGGAATACGCGCCCCGAAATCCGACCGCCCCCTACCCGATGTGTTGGACGTGGACCAGGTCTATCGACTACTGGAGCTTCAGGACGACACCCCGCTGGCCATACGCGACCGGGCCATGATGGAGCTGATGTATTCCGCCGGATTGCGTCTGGCGGAGCTGGCGGGTCTGAATATCCACGACCTGGACCTGCGCGACGGCAGCGTCAGGGTGACGGGAAAAGGCGGAAAGGAACGTATTGGGTCAATTGGGGCTCAAGCAAAGTCCGCTCTGAGGGCCTGGCTGGATGTCCGCCCCACGGGTGTAAAAGAATCTGACCAGGCGTTGTTCACCACCGAGCGTGGGAATCGGATCGCACACCGCACGGTGCAGAAACGAATGGCCGAGTGGGGATTGCGCCAGGGCCTGGAGTCGCATGTGCACCCGCACGCCCTGCGCCATTCCTTCGCCACCCACATGCTCGAATCCAGCGGCGATCTGCGCGCGGTTCAGGAAATGCTCGGCCACGCAAATCTCGCGACAACACAGGTCTACACCCACCTGGATTTCCAGCGTCTCGCC
>JBMYTY010000183.1:0-4558 GCA_049604855.1 Gammaproteobacteria bacterium
GCGAAGAGAACGGGAAGATTCTGAAGGTCCACGTCGTGGATCACCTGATCATAGGCGCGTTGCATGAATGTCGAGTAAATGGCGACGACCGGTTTGATACCGTCACAGGCCAGACCGGCGGCCAGGGTCACCGCATGCTGCTCGGCGATGGCGACGTCGTAATACCGGTCGGGGAATCGTTTTGCGAATTCGACCAGCCCCGATCCCTCGCGCATGGCGGGGGTGATGCCGACCAATCGGGGGTCCTGTTCCGCCATGTCACACAGCCACTGGCCGAAAACGGCGGTGTAGCTGGGGCCTGCCTTGGCGGGTGGGGGAGCGGTGCCTTTGCCCGTTTTCGGATCGAACGGCGAGACTCCGTGCCATTTCACCGGGTCCTGCTCGGCGGGCTCGTAACCTTTACCCTTGCGGGTGACGATGTGCAGAAGGCGCGGCCCTTTCAGGGCGCGCAGGTTTTGCAGTGTGCTGATGAGGGTTCCGAGGTCATGTCCGTCGATGGGGCCGTAATAGGTGAATCCCATTTCCTCGAACAGGGTTCCCGGGCTGACCATGCCCTTGACGTGTTCCTCGGCCCGCTTGGCGAGTTCACGCATGGGGGGCATGTGGCGTAACAGCTGTTTGCCGCCCTCGCGCATGGAACTGTAGAGCGGTCCGGTCATGATGCGTGTGAAGTAATTGGACAGCGCACCCACGTTGGGGGAGATGGACATGTTGTTGTCATTCAGGATGACAAGCATGTCCGATTCGATGTCACCCGCGTGATTCAGCGCCTCGAACGCCATGCCACAGGTCATGGCACCATCACCGATGATGGCGACCGCTTTGCGGTCTGATCCGGACAGCCGGGCCGCCTCGGCCATGCCCTGGGCGGCGGCTACGGATGTACCCGCATGGCCCACGCCAAAGGTGTCGAAGGGCGATTCGCTTCTTTTCGGAAAACCCGATAGTCCGTCGCGCGTCCTTATGCTTCGCATCTGGTCACGCCTGCCGGTGAGGATCTTGTGCGGATAGCTTTGGTGGCCCACATCCCAGACCAGACGGTCTTCAGGCGTGTTGAACACGTAGTGCAGGGCACAGGTCAGCTCCACCGCACCGAGGCCGGCGGCGAAATGGCCGCCGGTACGCGATACCGAGTCGATGAGGAAAGCTCTCAACTCCTCCACCACCGCCTGTACGCCCGACGGCTCGAGTTGGCGAAGGTCTTCCGGTGTGTCGATGCTCTCCAACAGCGGAAAGCGGGCTTCTGCGCTCATGGGCGGGACGGTTTTCCGGGTGCGGGAAAGGGGCGCAGAGAATATCATTTGCCATCTATGGTTTCAGTGCAGTGCAGCATGTTTCCCAAACACGCCGACGGAGGCGGCTTGGGCCCTCGTTCCGCCCGATGGGTAATAGTTCTGACCGTGGCGTTGATCGGGCTGATTCCGGGGCCATCCGCCACCGCCGCGGCCGAGGGTACGGCTCGGGCGACCGTGGAAGGTTTCCATACCGCTTTGGTCGATGCCGCCGCATTGCGGGCGGATACGGAAAACGTCTGGCAAAAACGTGTCGCGACGCTCGCGCCCGAGGTCAATCGCAGTCACGACCTCGATTTCATGCTGGAGGTGATCATGGGATCGAAATGGGCGCCTCTGGATGCCGCGCAACGCAATCGTCTCATCGACATCCATGCGCGGCACATTGTCAGCGGTTACGCCGCGCGGGCCGCTGCCTTCGATGGTGTGCAGTTTCAGTACCAGCGTGAGAAACGAGACGGGCGGGATCTAACCCTTTTGACCAGTACATGGACATCAGGAGATGGTGAGCGCCATCGCCTTGGCTATATACTGCGCCGCTCAAGTCGGGGTTGGCGCGTTATCAATGTGCTGACTGACGGGGTTTCCGAGCTGGCCCTGTTGTACCGGCGTTATCACACCTCTCTGGTGGAGGGGGGGGTAGACGGATTGATCAACAGCTTGGAGAACGAGTTGGAAGCTCGCAGGCGGCGCTGATCCAGGGGACCTCTCTCCGGTCTCCAGGACGCGTGGCCCAAATAATCCCTGGGGCGGGAACAGCATTCACGAACGAGGAAGAAATGAACGCTTTCCGAAAATCCGTGTTGGCACTTCTGGGTCTGATCACGATCGGGCTCAATGGGTGCGCAACCGATCCATATGGCGCTTACGACCCTGATCCGATCGAGCCGGTCAACCGCATAATGTACGGTGTGACCGATCTGGCGGATCGGGCCTTCCTGGAACCCGTCGCCGATTTCTACATCCTTGTAACACCCGCGCCGGTGCGAGACGGGGTGACAAACTTCTTTGACAACCTCGGCACCGTGAACGTGATCGTGAACGACCTGCTGCAGGGCAAGGTGGAGCAGGGTGCTTCAGATACCGCGCGCCTGGCGATCAATTCCACGATCGGTCTTCTGGGAGTTTTCGATGTAGCGACCAGCATGGGCTTTGAGGCCCATGACGAGGATTTGGGGCAGACCCTGGGGGTCTGGGGCTTTGGAGAGGGGCCCTACCTTTTCGTGCCGTTCTACGGCCCCAACAATGCGCGCGATCTCGGCAACATTCCGATGTCCTTCATTACCAATCCCATGTACTACATCTGGGATAGCAGCGTTACCGGCCCCCTGTCGGCCCTGAGCATCGTCAACAACCGGGCCAATCTCAAGACCGCATCTCGAGTTCGTGACGAGGCGGCACTCGATCCCTATGTCTTCACCCGTGAGGCTTACCGTCAGAACCGGATGTACAAGGTCTACGACGGTGATCCGCCCACCCCGGGCATGGATGAAGCATTGGATGAAGCACTCGAAGCGGAATTGAACGGCCTTTGAGTTGTTCTGGCGGCGAGCGGAACGAAGCGGTTGTGACACGCCCGGTTGGGCCGTGGGGCGGTAATTACGTGGCATTGTTCCGTCACGTCATGGCGCATCCCCGGTTAGCCCTGCGATGACCCCGTGGGAAGGGATGGGGATGGGCTCATGCGATGGTCAGCGAGTCGCCGTTGCTGGTGCCCGGGGTGTGGCTTTCGCGTTCCTTCTGGCTGTCCTTGTCTTGTCACCCGTGCGCGCGCAGGACGGGGCCGCCGTGGCGGTTGTTCGTGATACCTCTGACCGTCTGCTCAAGGTCCTGCGTGAGGACCATGCGCGCCTGAGCGGTGATCGTCGCGCACTGATGGAGACCGTTGAGGAGGTGCTGATGCCTGCCCTCGACTTCAGCCTGACGGCCCGACTCGCTTTGGGGCGTTCTGGTCGAACGGCGACACCGGAGCAATTGACACGGTTCGAGGGCTTGTTCAGCGAGATGCTCCTGCGAACCTATACCGCGCCGTTGCTTGAGTATGCTGACAATATACACATCGGGTTCCCTCCACCGACGCCGCAGGAAAAGTCTGATCGAGCCAGTGTGCGCACGGAGCTCCTTATCGGCGAACGTCCTCCGGTCGCGGTGAATTACTCCATGCGCCTCAGCGATGGGCATTGGCGTGTTTACGATGTGGTGATCGCCGGTATCAGTGCGGTGATCACCTTTCGGCGCGATTTTGCCGCGGATATCCGCAAGCATGGACTTGACGGGTTCATGGATCGGTTGGAGGCGCACATTGCCGAACTGAGACGCAGGGACAACGCGAGTCCATAGCCCGGGAGGGGCGGTTATCGGGTGTGCGGGCGGGGCCGTATCGACGTGGCGGACGGTGACTGCTGGCTCAGATAGCGTTCAACGTGTCCAGCAGGGCGCGCATATCCTCACCCTCGGAGGCGGAATCAAGCAGTTCCCGCCCGCGTGATGACACCGTGCCGATGTGGGTCTCGGTCACCACTTTCTTGACGTCCAGCAGGCTGGCGGGATGCATGCTGAACTCGCGCAGGCCCAAGGAGAGCAGGAGCCGGGTGAAGCGCGGATCACTGGCCATTTCGCCGCACATGGACACCGGAATATTGGCCGCGGCCGCCGCATCGATGGTGAGTTTCAGAAGCTGCAGAACCGCCGGATGCATGGGGTCGTAGAGGTAGTTGACCTCATCATCCACGCGGTCGATCGCCAAGGTGTACTGGATGAGGTCATTGGTGCCAATGGACAGAAAATCCAGCTCTCGGGCGTAGCGGTGCGCCGCGAGGGCGGCGGCTGGGACTTCGATCATCGCGCCAATCGCGATATCCGCGGCGAACCGATGGTTTGAACGCTTCAGGTCTTCGCGGGCGGACTGGATCATGGAGCGGACCTGTCGGATCTCCCGCAAGGTGCTGACCATCGGGATCAGAATGCGCACCGTGCCGTGGGCCGACGCGCGCAGGATTGCGCGCAGCTGGGGCATGAAGAGCTCCGGCTCTTTCAGACACAGGCGCACGGCGCGCAGGCCGAGCGCGGGATTGGTCGGCACGCTGCGGTCGCTGGCGAGGGGTTTGTCCGCGCCCAGGTCCAGTGTCCGGATGGTCAGTGGGGCACCATCGAGGGTCTCCAACACCTCACGGTAGGTCGAGTAGTGCTCTTCCTCGTCAGGGGTGTCCGCGCGGTTCATGAACAGGAATTCCGTGCGATAAAGCCCCACGCCATCGGCTCCGTTG
>JBMYTY010000184.1:0-4551 GCA_049604855.1 Gammaproteobacteria bacterium
TGGCGGTCCGGTTGGGATGGAGGGTGAACACGATCCCATCCAGATCCCCGGCCACCGGCTCCAGGCTGGTGGGCGTCTCGAAGGCGATACCCCCGAACATGATGGATTCCATGGACTGGGTCTTGACCTTGAGCCCGTCCGCGCCGAGGGCGATGTCCACGCCGCTCACGTTCCAGAACTGGCTGTTGGACTTGAGCATGCCGTCATAGGGGCTGTTCACGAAGCCGTGAATAAGCACGCTCTGCTGGTCCGTGCCCAACTCGTAGCCCAACACCTCGCCGGCGTGGATGCCCTGGTAATAGAGGGGCGATCCGATGCCGAGGGAACCCAGGCCGGGCGCGATGAGGATGACCTTCTGGCCCTCGGCCTCGGTGGTCAGTACCGGCGGGGTGTCCAGGCCGATGAAATGTGATTGGGCGGACCCCAGCCCCGGGTCCATGGAGATATAGGCCCCGGAGATGAGGGTGCCGAGGCCGGAAACCTCGCGCAGGCTCAGGCGTGGACGGACCACCCAGAAGCGGGTGTCACGGCGGATCAGGTTGGTCGCGGATTTGTCCATCTCGACGCTGAGCAGGACCTGCTCGAAATCGTCGCTGAAACGCAGCGATTCCACCTGGCCCACCTCCACGTTCTTGTAGCGGATCTTGGTTTTGCCCGGGGTGATGCCGTCAGCGGTCTTGAAGCTGATGGTGATGGTCGGCCCTTGCTCCGCCATGGTCTGGAACACCAGAAAGCCCCCGACCAGGGCGGTTACCAGGGGGATGAGCCAGACCAGGGAAGGCCCGGATCGGCTGTGCAGGGTGGGTGTGGCGATGTCGTTGTCGTCCTGGCTCATGAGTCGTTGCCATGGTCCCAGATCAGGCGGGGATCGAAGCTGTGGGCCGCGAACATGGTGAGCACCACCACGGCGGCGAAGAAGCTGGCGCCCAATCCGGCCTCGATGGTGGCCAGGGCGTCCAGGCTGACCAGGGCGCTGAGGATGGCGACCAGGTAGATATCCACCATCGACCAGGCCCCGACGGCTTCGGCGACGCGGAACAGGCGCGTGCGGTCGCGCGGACGCCAGCGTGATTCGCGGCGCACCGAGATCAGCAGGTAGGCCAGGGCGATGAGTTTCAGCAGCGGCACGATGATGCTGGCGAACAGCACCACAAGGGCCAGGGGCACCATGCCCGCCTGGATGAGCAGAATGATGCCGCCGAGGATCGTGCTCGTCTGCTCCGCGCCGAACTGGATCACCGTCATCACCGGGTAGAGGTTGGCGGGCAGGAAGAGCACGGCGGCGGCGCTGAGAAGGGCCCAGGAGCGGGTTGTGCTGGCGGGTTTGCGGTCGTGCAGGTGCCCGCCACAGCGTGGACAGTGGGCGGGGCCCGCCGGGCAGAGGTGGCCGCAATCGTGGCAGCGATGCAGCCCGTTCGCGAGCGCGGTGTCCGCGTCGGGCCGGGGTGTGAACCCGGGGTGGGGCTGCCGCTGGGGAGGCCAGATGATGTCCGCTGACTCGTAGGCGCGTGCGGCGGAGCTGACGATGAGCAATGCGATCAGCGCGAACAGCCCGACACCGGGTATGACGTTGGCCATCTCCAGCAGTTTCACGGCGGCGACGATCACGCCGAGCATGAACACGCTGATCATGGACCAGGGCGCCAGGGCCCGGGTCCAGCGGAAGACCGGTCCGAGGTGGCGCGGTCGGATGCCCAGGCGAAGGGGAATCAGCAGGTACAGCCAGCCGAGGGCCGTGAGCAGCGGGAACACCACGCTGGTGAGTGCGACGATGACGCCCAATTCCCATTGCCCGAGCCGCGTCAAGGCCCAGGACCCGCTGATCAGGTGGGTCTGCTCCACGCGCCCGCCCAGTTCCAGGGCAAGGAACGGGGACAGGTTCACCATCGCCAACAACATGAGGACGGTCAGTTGCAGGGCCAGGGCGCGGTCCAGCCCATTGGGCAGGATTCGATAAAGCGTGGCTCCGCAGCGGGGGCAGGCGGCCCGGTGCGGCCGATCGTGGTCAGGCGCGGTGCGGTACAAGCCGTCGCAATCGTGGCAGGCCGTCAAGGGGACGCCGCCTCGATCCTCGCTCATGGTGTCGGGGTGGGGGGTTTGGCCGCTCATGGGAGGGTGTTGACGGGTGTTCCTTTGCTTGGTGTCGCCTGCCCGGGAAGCCTTGATTAGACCTCAGATCGCGCGAAGGGTCATTTCCGGTCCCGATACGTGTGGCTCCGAGGCAGGCTCGGGGGCAGCGGGTGCGCGGCCTTTTTCTGACCCGTATCAGGTCAGCGGATGTGCGGAATTTTCAAATATCCTTACTTTCTGTAGACTTGCGCGCCCCTGCGCAGCCGCGCGGCGCGCGAATTCAGGCGCCCAGGCGTCCGCGCACCCGATTCAGAATATCGGTTCGGTAGAAGGTCAGCCCGAGCTTGGACACGTGGGACGGCGTGATCCGCCAGCCGGGTTTTGGAGGGGCCGGGGGATAGGGGCAAGCGCCCGGTTCGGAGTTCGATCCGACACTCGGGTGGTTACGCAGTTGTGCGGTCATTCCGCGGCATATCAGTCATTCAGGGGTTTCGTATGGGCGAAGCAGCAAAAAGCCCGGTGAAAAAGCAGGTCATCGGCGCGCTTATCTTCATGATTTTCGCGGCCGTTCTGGCGTCCGCGGCACCTTCGGTCGAGATCGCCTGGACCGGAACATTCCTGCTTTTCACCATCTACTTGTTCGCCTTTGAAGTGGTGGGTGTGGACGTCGCGGCCGCCACGGTGATGGTCCTGCTGGGCTTGACCAGCCTCGCCGCGCCCATCATGCACCTGGAGCAGGGGCTGGTGGACAACCAGCAGTTGTTCAACGGCTTCTCCTCGAATGCGGTGATCTCCATCATCGCGGTCATGATTATCGGTGCCGGCCTGGATAAGACCGGCATCATGAGCAAGGTTGCCGCCTTCATCCTGAAAGTGGGAGGCACCGGAGAGACGCGCATCATTCCGATCATCTCCTCCACGGTGGGCATCATCTCCTCGTTCATGCAGAACGTCGGTGCCGCGGCCCTGTTCCTGCCCGTGGTGAGTCGTATCTCCACCCGTTCCGGTATTCCCATGAGCCGATTGCTCATGCCCATGGGCTTCTGCGCCATTCTCGGTGGCACCGTGACCATGGTGGGTTCCAGCCCCCTCATTCTGCTCAATGACCTGATTGCGAACTCCAACGCCGCCTTGCCCGCGGATCAGCAGATGGAGGCCTGGTCGCTGTTTTCAGTGACGCCCATCGGCCTCGCCCTGGTGGCCACCGGCATCGTTTACTTCGTGGTCGCGGGCCGTTTCGTTCTGCCCACCAACAAAGAAGACGCCAAGGGCGCGACCGATGCCCTGTCCTACTTCCGCGACACCTACGGACTGGACTACGAGTTGATCGAGGTGGTGGTGCCGGAGGGCAGCCCCCTGATTGGTCAGAAGCTGGATGAATTCGAAGGCCGCTTCCGCCTACGCGTGGTTGCCGCCCAGCGCGGGACGGCGACCTCCATGGGGGCCAGCGGTCTGAACCGCGACACAGGCGTGGAGGCGGACACCGTGCTGGCCGTCCTGGCCTCGCCCGACATGATCGAGGCCTTCGTCCGGGAGAACAGCCTGCGCAAGCGCAGTGAGCTGATCACTTTTGGAGAGTCCCTGGCCGCCACCAAGGCCGGCATCGCGGAAATCGTCGTTCGACCCGGCTCCGAGCTGATCGGCAAGTCCGCTCGCGATGTCTGGATGCGTCAGGCCTACGGCCTGGCCATGGTGGGCCTGCATCGCGACGGCCAGACCCTGCGTGAGGGCGATGACATCCGAAACCTGCCGTTCAAGGCCGGTGATTCGCTGGTGGTGCATACCGGCTGGGACAATCTGGTCCGCCTCGAGAAGAACCGCAACTTCGTGGTGGTCACCCAGGATTACCCCCGTGAGGAGGCCCGGCCGCAAAAAGTGGTTGCGGCCCTGTTCTTCTTCATAGTGGCGCTCTGCATGGTGTTGTTCACCGATCTGCGTCTTTCCGTGGCCCTGCTGACCGGCGCCATGGGCATGATCCTCAGCGGTGTGCTGAACATCGAGGAGGCCTACAAGGCCGTGAGCTGGAAGACCGTGTTCCTGCTCGCCAGCCTGATTCCCCTCGGCCTCGCGGTGGAAACCTCGGGTACGGCCAAGTGGATCGCGGAACAGGTTCTGTCCGTGGTGGGTGACGCCCCCGGTTGGGTGATCCAGGCGGCGGTGGCCGTGTTGGCGACCTTCTTCACCCTGGTCATGTCCAATGTGGGAGCGACGGTCCTGCTCGTCCCGCTGGCGGTGAACATCGCCATTGGTGTCGAGGCCGATCCGGCGAGCCCGGAACACCGGAATGATCCCGCTCGAGAGGGGGCTCTTTCCGTCGACCAGGTAGCCCTCGTCCTTGAGGGCGTTCATGCGTTTCTGCAATTCGCCCGCCGCCTTGGTTTCGGCGACGATTTCCTCGGTGATGCCTTGGAACGCACCCTTGACGTCGTCAAGCGCCCCCTTGAAGTCACCCCGGAAAAACTTGACCAACGCACCGCCCAC